>NZ_JASTTJ010000022.1:0-184891 GCF_032248645.1 Streptomyces zaehneri | reverse complement strand
GGCGCAGGGGCCAGCCGTCCTCGACCACGCAGCGGGCCAGACGCAGACGGCCGGTCTCGGACAGGGGTGCATTACGGTGGGGCACGAGGGCCTTTCTGTTGGTGTAGACGTCGCAATCCACACCGAACCGGAAGGCCCTCACCTGTTCAAGATCTCTCAGCCGAGACCTGGCTCACCCGTCCACAACCTCCCGGGACAGAACAACTAGGCCGCCCGCCAGACCGTCATGTCCGCGGTCACGAACGCGATGTCCGGCAGCGCGGTCGACTTCACCTGGATCACGAGCAGCGCGATGTCCCCGGAGGGATGCCTGACGCAGATCTCGCTGCCGGCCGCCGCCGCGGCGAGGGGAAGCCGGTGGCTCTTGGCGCCGGTGAGGACGATGCGGCACGAGTCGAGGGAGCCGCCGGGGTCGCCGTACAGCATGTTGAACACGCTGGTGTCGCTCTCCAGCGCGCAGCCGGTCTGCTCGCAGGTGAAGCGGATGTCCCCCTTGCCGTCCTCGCGCCGGACCGGCTCCTTGACGTCGAGCGAGGTCTTCGCGTCCAGCCACTGGAGGGGATACGCGGTGGCCTGCGGCGTCTTGGGCACGGTCGAGGAGGAGCCCGCCCCCGGCGATGTCCGGTCACCGGCCACCGAGTCCGGCGCGGCTGTCGACGAGGACGCCGACGAGGACCCCGACGACCCTGCGGACCCGGACGGGCCGGGCGTCGAGGAGGCCCCGGCCGTGTCCCGGTGGCGGAGCCGGTCCGCCGCCTTCATGACCGTCCACGTCAGGCCGGTCAGCACCAGCGCCCCCGCGGTCACGGCGGCGGCCGTGGCCAACGCGGTGCGCCGACGGCGGGCCGGCCGCCCGTCCGGCCGCGTGAGCTGCGACCGCACCGGCGCGATCAAGGGCATCCCGGGGTGGGGCGTCCCGGGGTGGGGCAACACGTGCGGGGCCAACGCGTTCGAGGGCATCGCGTTCGTGGGGATCGCGTTCGAGGGCACAGCGTGCTGGGGCGTCTCGTGCCGGAGGGTCTCGTGCTGCGGCGCCTCGTGCGAGGGCCGCGGGATCAAGGGCAGCGTGTGCACCGGGGTGGGATCGGGGACCGGAGCCGGAACCGACACCTCCGGTCCGGTGACCTCCCGCCAGACGGCCGGCCCGGCGCCGCCGTCCGCTTCTCCGCCCAGACGTCGCCTGCACCACTCGACGATCTCCGCCGGAGTGACCCGCTCCGCCGGATCGGCGGCGAGGCAGCGGGCGATCAGCGGACGGAGCGGTTCGGGCAGCAGGGACAGGTCGGGTTCCGAGTGCACGATCCGGTACAGCACGCTGACCGAGGGGCCGTCCCCGTACAGCGGCTCGCCCAGGGCCGCGAACGCCGCCGTCTGGCCGAGCGCGAAAACGTCGGTCGCCGCGGTGATCTCACCCGCGATCGCCTGCTCGGGAGCCATGTACTGCGGTGTGCCGACGGCGAGTCCGGTGGCGGTGTTCGAGGTGACGTCGGAGGCCAGCGAGATGCCGAAGTCGATCACGCGCGGTCCGTCGGCGGCCAGCAGCACGTTCGACGGCTTCAGGTCCCGGTGCACGATTCCCGCACCGTGGATGGCCTGCAGCGCCTCCGCCACCCCCGCCATCAGCCACAGCACCGCGGGCACCGGCAGCGGCCCGCGCCGGGCGACGGCCTCCGCCAGCGAGGGCCCGGGCACGTACAGCGTGGCCAGCCAGGGCGGTACGCCGTCCGCGTCGGCGTCGATCAGTTCGGCGGTGTACGCGCCGCGGACCCGCCGGGCGGCTTTGATCTCCCGGCGGAACCGTCGCCGGAAGGCCGGGTCGTCGGCCAGTTCCGGGCGTACCACCTTGATCGCCAGCGGCCGGCCACCCTGTGTGTGCGAGAGGTAGACCCGTCCCATGCCGCCCGCCCCGAGCCGGGCGGCGAGACGGTATCCGGCCACCAGGGGTGGATCGTCCGCCTGGAGTGGCTGGAACACCTCAGTCGCACGATTCATCGGCTCTCATCCCCCTGGTCCCCCTCATGCCCCTGGCCCCCCGGCCTCTGCCTCTGCCCCTGATCCCCACGATCCGACGACCGGACGACCGGACGGCACATGATCCGACGACCGGACGATCCGGTGATCCGATCAAGTCAGCAGCCTACGCGGGGTGTCGGTCCGCCGAAGGGGAGGAACAGCACCCGGGTCCCCAGCAGCCACACCCCGTCGACCTGGCGGAACGCGTCCTGGTAGTGCCCGACCTGGACGGGTGGTCCGGCGGGGACGACGCCGCCCTCGTAGCCGTCGACCCGGTACGTCGAGAAGTACGAGGTGGCCAGCGCGGTGTCCGGTGCGGTCAAGGTGACCAGGATGTTCGACATGAGGCGGCGCGAGAGCCGGTCGGCGGGCCGCGAACCGAAGTACTCCCGCAGCGCCGCCCGCCCCTCGACCAGCCGCCCGCCCTCCGGCCACTCCCAGGTGCCGTCCTCGGTGAACAGCTCTGCCACCGAGGCGGGTTCGCCGAGATCCAGCCGGTGGACGAAGTCGACGACGAGACGCTCGCAGGCGCGTTCGGCGAGCAGCCGCTGCAGGGGGTCCATGAGGGCGTTGGTATCAAGGAGCCCTCGTCGGCCGCGAGCGATTTACGCCGCCACGTACGTCACCGGATCGCTCCCGGTCACCGCCTCCGCGCGTCCCTGCTTCACCAGTCGCCGCAGATGGGCCTCGGCCTCCGAGACCGCGATGGTCCGTGAACCGTAGGGGATCTGCGGCCAGGGGCGGTTCCACTCCATGCGTTCCGCGAGCTGCCAGGGGGTGAGGGGGGTGGCGAGAAGGGCGAGCAGACCGGTGAGGCGGTCCTCGTGGTGGGTGAGCAACTCCCTTACGCGGAAAGGCGCGTCGGTGAAGGCGTACTGGTGGGCCGGGAGGATCTCCGCGGGGGCGAGCCGGCCGACGCGTTCGAGGGAGTCGAGGTAGTCGCCGAGGGGATCGGTGACGGTGGCGTCGTCGGGATCCTCGTACAGGCCGATGTGCGGGGTGATCTCCGGCAGCAGGTGGTCGCCGGAGAACAGGCGCCCGTGGCCCGGGAGTCGAGCGGGATGGTCCTCCTCCAGGTGGAGGCAGACATGGCCGGGAGTGTGGCCCGGCGTCCAGATCGCGCGCAGGCGGCGGCCGGGCAGGTCGAGGTACTCACCGGGGACGATCTCGCGGTCGGGGAGGGCGGGCGCCAGGCCGGGTAAGGGGCGACGACGGGCCGGAGGCGTGCGGAGCGGGGCGATGTGCTCCTCCGGGGCGCCGGCGGCGGTGAGCTTGGCCGCCATGTACGTGTACCAGCGCTCGGGACGCGTCTCGCGGGTCCGCCGCACGATGGAGGTGTCCGCCGCGTGCATCGCCACCCACGCCCCGGAGGCCTCCCGCACCTGACCGGACAGGCCGTGGTGGTCGGGGTGGTGGTGGGTGATCACGACGCCGCGCAGCTCCGAGACGGACGTGCCGCACGCCGTCAGCCCGGCGGTCAGCGCCTCCCAGGACGCCGGGTCGTCCCAGCCCGTGTCGATCAGGACCGGCCCACGGTCGGTGTCGACGACGTACACCAGTGTGTGGCCCAGCGGGTTGTCCGGGATGGGCACCCGGAGCGAGCGGACACCGCCGCCGTGGTCGTACGTGGTGGGTTCGCCCTGACTGCTCTTCATCTGCCCTCCGTCACACGGCCATTGCCCACTATAACTAGAACTGGTATCAGTTCCTGAGACACCGTCAGAAACGTAGACGAAGGCAGTGGTCATGGCCGAGCTCGTGGAACACGGACAGCTGTTCATCGGCGGGGAACTGATCGACCCCCTGGGCAAGGACGTCATCGAGGTCGTCTCGCCGCACACCGAGGAGGTCATCGGGCGGGTGCCGCACGCGTCGGCCGGCGACGTGGACCGGGCGGTCGCCGCGGCGCGGCGGGCCTTCGACGAGGGGCCCTGGCCCCGGTTGTCGCTCGACGAGCGGATCGCCGTCGTCACCCGCATCAAGGACGGCATCGCGCTGCGCCACGAGGAGATCGCCCGGGTGATCTCCTCCGAGAACGGCTCCCCGTACTCCTGGAGCGTCCTCGCGCAGGCCCTCGGCGCGATGATGGTGTGGGACGCGGCGATCACCGTCGCGCGCGGCTTCACCTTCGAGGAGCGGCGCGACGGCGTGCTCGGGAAGATCCTCGTGCGGCGCGAGCCCGTCGGGGTGGTCGCGGCCGTCGTCCCCTGGAACGTCCCGCAGTTCGTCGCGGCCGCCAAGCTCGCGCCCGCGCTGCTCACCGGCTGCACGGTGGTGCTGAAGCCGTCGCCGGAGTCGCCGCTGGACGCGTATCTGCTGGCCGAGATCGCGCGGGAGGCGGGGCTGCCGGAGGGCGTGCTGTCGATCCTGCCGGCGGACCGCGAGGTGAGCGAGTACCTGGTCGGGCATCCGGGCGTCGACAAGGTGTCGTTCACCGGCTCGGTCGCGGCCGGCAAGCGGGTCATGGAGGTGGCGTCCAGGAACCTGACGCGCGTGACCCTGGAGCTCGGCGGCAAGTCGGCGGCCGTCGTCCTGCCGGACGCGGACATCGCCACGTCCGTCCCCGGGATCGTCTCGGCCGCCTGGATGAACAACGGGCAGGCCTGTGTGGCCCAGACCCGCATCCTCCTGCCGCGCTCACGCTACGACGAGTTCGCGGACGCCTTCACCGCCGCGGCGGCCGCGCTGGTCGTCGGCGACCCGCTGGACCCGGCGACCCAGGTCGGCCCGCTGGTGGCGCGGCGGCAGCAGCGCCGCAACCTCGACTACATCCGGATCGGGCAGGAGGAGGGCGCGAAGATCCTCACGGGCGGGGGGCGCCCGCCGGGTCTGGAGCGCGGCTGGTACGTGGAACCGACCCTGTTCGGTGACGTCGACAACTCCATGCGGATCGCCCGCGAGGAGATCTTCGGGCCGGTGATCTGTCTGCTGCCCTACGGCGACGAGTCCGAGGCGCTGAGGATCGCGAACGACTCCGACTACGGGCTCAGCGGCAGCGTGTGGACGGCCGACGTCGAGCACGGCATCGAGGTCGCCCGGCAGGTCCGCACCGGCACGTACTCGGTGAACACCTTCAGCCTCGACATGCTCGGCCCGTTCGGCGGCTACAAGAACTCCGGGCTGGGGCGGGAGTTCGGGCCGGAGGGCTTCGGGGAGTACCTCGAGCACAAGATGATCCACCTGCCGGCGGGATGGGAGGGCTGACGGGCCATGGGGGATCGTTGGCACGTCGAGGTGGACCGCTCCCTCTGTATCGGATCCGCCCAGTGCATCCACCACGCGCCTGACGGCTTCCGGCTCGACACCGCGCGCCAGTCCCACCCGGCCGACCCGGACCTGGACGCCAACGAGCGGGTGCTGGCGGCGGCGGAGAGCTGCCCGGTGGAGGCGATCATGATCACGCTGGTGGGCAGCGGGGAGGCGGTGTTCCCGCCGGAGGAGTGAAGAAATTTCCCGATGGGGTATTGCGTCAGGTTTGGGACGCTTTATCCTGGTAGTGGCCTACGAGGCGAATGAGGGGGTCCGACCGGAGTAGCCGACTTCTGCGTGACGCGAAGGCATCCGCCGAGGCCGACGTCGACGGACGGACCGAGGGACCTGAGGGTCGCGGGACAGGATCTGAAGGAACCCTCGTCGTCTCGTAGGTCCTTTGCGTGCGTCCTGCCTGTGCTTCCTGCCTGTGCGTCCTGCCCGTGCTTCCTGCCCGTGCGTCCTTCTGCTTGCGCGCTCTGCTTGTGTGTTCTACCCGGGTTGGTCCTGCCCGCGTGTCCTATCCGTGTGCGTCCTGCTCGTTTGTCCTGCTCGTGTGTTGTCCGGGGTCCGTCACGTCGATCAGTCGGCACACCGTCTCGATGTCGATCCGCACCTGGGCGATGGACGCGCGCCCCGACAGCCAGGTGATGAGCGCCGAGTGCCAGGTGTGCTCGATGACGCGGACCGCCGAGAGCTGCTCCGGGGTGGGATCGGTCAGGCCCATCGAGTCCAGGATGATCGCCGTCGTCTGACGGGAGACCTGATCGACCTCCGGTGAGACGCTGCGGTCGGCGAAGGTCAGCGCGCGGACCATCGCATCCGCCAGGTGCGGCTCGCGCTGGAGGGCGCGGAAGGCGCGCATCAGGGTCTCCGCGACGCGGTCCGCCGCCCGCTCGCCCGTCGGGGGCTTCTTCCGCAGCGTGCCGTGCATGTGCTCCAGCTGGTCCTGCATCGTGGCGACCAGCAGGTGCACCTTGGAGGGGAAGTAGCGGTAGAGCGTGCCCAGGGCGACCTGAGAGGACTCCGCGACCTCCCGCATCTGCACCGCGTCGAACCCGCCCCGGCTGGCCAACTGCGCGCTCGCGTGCAGGATGCGACGCCGGCGCTCCTCCTGCCGCTGGGTGAGCGGGGAGTGGGCAGGGTGCTGAGTGCTGGCTTCCGCAGGCATGGGTCCCGTTCCGTGACAGTCGGTGAGGCTCAGTGGGCGCACAGCTCGACGGGGCGGTCGGCCGTGGCGTGAATCACCTGATCCACTGCTCACAGCTCTCCTACCTGCCGGTAGATTCAGAGCCTCCCGAACGATCAAGTCTGAAACTTGTTCTAGATTAGCGTCCCGTCGTAGTCTCGCGGGACAATGCAGGCAGAAGGGGGCCCGGAGTGACCGCTGAGGCCAGTCAGGCAGGGCCCCGGCACGACCTCGCCGCCGATGGCGGGAGATCGCTCGACATCGCTCTCCTCACCTATAAGGGGAACCCGTTCTGCGGGGGCCAGGGCGTCTACGTACGGCATCTCTCGCGTGAGCTCGCCCGCCTCGGCCACCGCGTCGAGGTGATCGGCTCCCAGCCCTATCCGGTGCTGGACCCGGGCCACGACGACCGGCTCACCCTCACCGAGCTGCCCAGCCTCGACCTCTACCGTCAGCCGGATCCTTTCCGCACCCCGAAGCGCGGCGAGTACCGCGACTGGGTCGACGCCCTCGAGGTCGCCACGATGTGGACCGGCGGCTTCCCCGAGCCGCTGACCTTCTCGCTGCGGGCCCGCCGCCATCTCCGGGCGCGCAGAGGTGAGTTCGACATCGTGCACGACAACCAGACCCTGGGATACGGGCTGCTGGGGGACATCGGCGCGCCTCTCGTCACCACCATCCACCACCCCATCACCGTCGACCGGCAGTTGGAGCTGGACGCGGCCGAGGGACGGCGGCGCCGGTACTCCGTGCGCCGCTGGTACGCGTTCACCCGGATGCAGAAGCGGGTCGCGCGCCGGCTGCCGTCCGTGCTCACCGTCTCCGGCACCTCCCGCCAGGAGATAGTCGACCACCTCGGCGTCCGCGACGACCGCGTCCACGTCATCCACATCGGTGCCGACACCGACCTGTTCTCGCCGAATCCCGCCGTGGCCGTCCTGCCGGGCCGGATCGTGACGACGTCCAGCGCGGACGTCCCGCTCAAGGGCCTGGTCTTCCTCGTCGAGGCGCTGGCCAAGGTGCGCACCGAGCACCCGCACGCCCATCTCGTCGTCGTCGGCAAGCGCCCGCAGGAGGGGCCGGTCGCCCAGGCGATCGAGCGGTACGGCCTCGAAGGCGCCGTCGAGTTCGTCAAGGGCATCTCCGACGCCGAACTGGTCGACCTGGTCCGCTCGGCGGAGGTCGCCTGCGTGCCGTCCCTCTACGAGGGCTTCTCCCTGCCGGCCGCCGAGGCCATGGCCACGGGCACCCCGCTGCTCGCCACGACCGGCGGGGCGATCCCCGAGGTCGCAGGGCGCGACGGCGAGACCTGCCTGGCCGTGCCGCCGGGCGACTCCGGCGCGCTGGCCACGGGTCTCGGACGGCTGCTGGGCGACCCGGAGTTGCGGGCCCGGCTCGGTGCGGCCGGACGGCAACGGGTGCTCGAACGGTTCACCTGGGCGCGCGCCGCCGAGGGGACCGTGGCCCGGTACCGCGAGGCGATAGCCGACCGCGGTCGCCCGCGGGTCGCCGAGGCTTCCGCGGCGTCCGCCGCCCACGAAGCCGTCGAGTCCGTCGGTGCCGGGGCCGGTGCCGACACCGACGCCGTATCCGAAGCATCCGATCGCGATCGCGAAAGCAGGGCCACGTGCTGACCGTCGACTTCTCCCGGTTCCCGCTCGCCCCGGGCGACCGAGTCCTGGACCTGGGCTGCGGTGCCGGCCGGCACGCCTTCGAGTGTTACCGGCGCGGCGCGCAGGTCGTGGCCCTCGACCAGAACGCCGAGGAGATCCGCGAGGTCGCCAAGTGGTTCGCGGCGATGAAGGAGGCCGGCGAGGCCCCCGAGGGTGCCACCGCGACGGCCATGGAGGGCGACGCCCTCGCCCTGCCCTTCCCCGACGAGTCCTTCGACGTCGTGATCATCTCCGAGGTCATGGAGCACATCCCGGACGACAAGGGCGTCCTCGCCGAGATGGTGCGGGTGCTCAAGCCGGGCGGTCGGATCGCCATCACCGTCCCGCGCTACGGCCCCGAGAAGGTCTGCTGGACCCTCTCCGACGCCTACCACGAGGTCGAGGGCGGCCACATCCGCATCTACCGGGCGGACGAGCTGCTCACGAAGATCCGCGAGGCGGGCCTGAAGCCGTACGGCACCCACCACGCCCACGCGCTGCACTCGCCGTACTGGTGGCTGAAGTGCGCCTTCGGCGTCGACAACGACCAGGCACTGCCGGTGCGTGCTTACCACAAGCTGCTGGTCTGGGACATCATGAAGAAGCCCCTCGCCACCCGGGTCGCCGAGCAGGCGCTGAACCCGCTCATCGGCAAGAGCTTCGTGGCGTACGCGACCAAGCCGCACCTGCCCCGGCTCTCCGAGCAGACAGAGCAGGCAGAGCAGGCAGAGAACACCGAGCAGGCCGCGAAGACGCCGAAGGCCGCGAAGGCCAGGCAGACCGCGAAGACCGAGCAGAGCGCGAAGACCGAGCAGGCCGAGAAGACCGGGGCGGACGCCAAGTGACGACCCCCCGGACAGAACACCTCGTCCTGCCCGGGGTCCTCACCGCCGAGCAGGCCGCCGTGACCGTCACCGGCATCCTCGCCGCGCAGCGTGAGGACGGCGCGATCCCGTGGTTCCGGGGCCACCACCTCGACCCGTGGGACCACACCGAGGCGGCGATGGCGCTGGACGCGGCGGGCGAACACGAAGCCGCCGAGCGGGCGTACCGCTGGCTGGCCCGGCACCAGAACGACGACGGTTCCTGGTTCGCCGCGTACGCGGACGGCGCCTTCGACGACGTCACCGACCGAGGGCGCGAGACGAACTTCGTCGCCTACATCGCCGTGGGCGTCTGGCACCACTACCTGTCCACCGGCGACGACACCTTCCTGGACCGCATGTGGCCGGCCGTCTACGCGGCCGTCGAGTACGTGCTGCGGCTCCAGCAGCCCGGCGGGCAGATCGGCTGGCGCCGCGACGACGACGGCACCCCGACCGCCGACGCGCTGCTCACCGGCTCCTCCTCCATCCACCAGGCGCTGCGCTGCGCGCTGGCCATCGCCGAGCAGCGCGAAGAGCCCCAGCCCGACTGGGAGTTGGCGGTGGGGGCACTGCGGCACGCCATCCGCCGGCACCCCGAGCGGTTCCTCGACAAGGACCGCTACTCGATGGACTGGTACTACCCGGTGCTGGGCGGGGCGCTGACCGGCACGGAGGCCAAGTCCCGGATCGAGGCCGAGTGGGAGCGGTTCGTGGTCCCGGGTCTCGGCGTGCGCTGTGTCGTCCCCAACCCGTGGGTGACGGGCGGCGAGTCGGCCGAACTCGCCCTCGCGCTCTGGGTGATGGGCGAGTCCGACCGGGCGCTGGAGATCCTTCAGTCGATCCAGCACCTGCGCGACGCGGAGTCGGGCCTGTACTGGACGGGGTTCGTGTTCGAGGACGAGGCGATCTGGCCCCGGGAGCTGACCACCTGGACCGCGGGGTCGCTGCTGCTCGCCGTTGCGGCCCTCGGTGGTCACGAGGCCACCTGTGCCGTGTTCGGCGGGGAGCAACTGCCGTCCGGGCTGTCCGGGCTCGAGGCGGACTGCTGCGCCTGAATCCCTTCCTGGGACCGACCCTCTCATGGGGCCGCACGGGGGCCGACCCGTTCCTGCGACTGACCCGTTCCCGGGCGGAGTCGTTCCTGCGGTGGACTCGTTCCCGGGGCGGGTCACAGGACCCGCCCCGGGAGCTGCCTTAGTGGCGGTGGACCCGGTTGGCGATCGCGTGACCGATGAACAGGTAGACGACCGCTGCCAGGCCGTACCCTGCCACCACTCGCGCCCACGCCTCGTCGAACGTGAACAGGTCACGTGACCAGCCGGCCAGCCAGTTGGCCGCGTCATGCACGAACTGGACCAGGTCGTTGCCCCGGTTGGCGTCCAGCAGGTACATGAGGATCCACAGCCCGAGGATGACGGCCATGACGTCCGCGACCACCGCTATGACCGTTCCGGCGGAGTTGGAACCACTGCGATATCGAGACATGACTTCCGTCTGGCCCCGGAATCCCCTTTGAAACGTGGAGTGTTCGCTCTTCGTGCGCCCGTGGCTATGAGTTGAGCTCCGCCAGCACCCGCAGGGTCGTCCGGTCCGGGGCGACGACCAGCAGGTCCGTCACCGGCCCCTTGCGCCAGGACTCCAGCCGCTCGGCGACGCGTTCACGCGGGCCGACCAGGGAGATCTCGTCGGCGAAGGCGTCCGGGACGGCCAGCACCGCCTCCTCGCGCCGCCCGGCCAGGAACAGCTCCTGGATGCGCCGGGCCTCCTCCTCGTATCCCATGCGGGCCATCAGGTCGGCGTGGAAGTTGCGGGTGGCGTGGCCCATGCCGCCGATGTAGAAGCCGAGCATGGTCTTCACGGGGAGCAGCCCCTCGGTGACGTCGTCACAGATCCGCGCCTGGGCGAGGGGCGCGACCCGGAAGCCGTCGGGCAGCTCCGCCACCGCCGGGCCGTACGCGTGCGGCCGGTCGGGCGACCAGTACAGCGGCAGCCAGCCGTCGGCGATGCGGATCGTCTGGGCGACGTTGCGCGGACCCTCCGCGCCCAGCAGCACCGGCAGGTCGGGGCGCAGGGGGTGGGTGATGGACCTGAGCGGTCTGCCGAGGCCGGTCGCGTCCGGGCCGCGGTAGGGGTGGGAGTGGAAGCGGCCGTCCAGTTCCACCGGCGCCCGCCGGCGCAGCACCTGGCGCACCACGTCCACGTACTCCCGGGTCGCGGTCAGCGGGGATTCGGGGAACGGCCGGCCGTACCAGCCCTCCACCACCTGGGGGCCGGACAGGCCGAGCCCGAGCATCATCCGGCCGCCGGAGAGATGGTCCAGGGTCAGGGCGTGCATCGCGGTCGTGGTGGGGGATCGGGCCGCCATCTGCGCCACCGCCGTGCCCAGTTTGATCGTCGAGGTGCGGGCGGCGATCCAGGTGAGGGGCGTGAAGGCGTCCGAGCCCCAGGACTCCGCCGTCCACACGGAGTCGTAACCGAGCCGTTCCGCCTCGCACGCCAGCTCCACGTGGTCGGGGGAGGGGCCGCGGCCCCAGTAGCCGAGCGCCAGACCGAGCCGCATGCCCGCCTCCTGACGGTGTGTCAGAGAATCGAAGGCTGCGACTGTACGACAACGGCCCCCCGCCCGGAAGGGCGAGGGGCCGTGCGTGAAGTCGTGCGGGAGCCGGGCTCAGCCGCGCTGGATGCCGGAGGCGTCCCGCAGGACGCCGCGGCGGCCGTCCTGGGTCTGGGCGATCAGACCCTGGGCGCCCTGCTCGACCGCGAGGTACCAGGTGCCCGGCGCCAGTTCGGCGATCGGCATCGGCGCGCCGTCCTCCGCGTACAGCGGACGCGGCACCGGCACGGCGAACCAGAACGGGGAGAAGTCCCCGCCCGACGGCTGCGCCGGACCCGGCTGGGCGCCGAACGACGGCTGACCCGGCTGGCCCTGCTGCGGCGGGCCGCCGAACGCCGACGGCTGCTGCGGGGCGCCCGGGTAGCCGTAACCGGCGGGCGGCTGCGCGCCGTACGGCTGCGGGGCGGCCGGCCTGGGCGCCGGGACGAGGGCGGCCTGCAGGGCGGGCACCAGCGGGGTGGCGACCGCGCCCGCGGCCAGCAGCAGCGCGGCGATCAGGCCCAGGATCAGACCGGAGCCCGTCTCGACGTCGGTGCTGCCGAAGGTGTCGCTGAACGCACCGAGCGGGTCGATGATCGTCCAGAACGCCGTCCACGCGGCGAAGACCGTCAGCGCGACGCCGAACTGCCCCAGGTCGATGCCGGCCACCTTGCGCGGCTGCGGAAGCGCGCGGGCGACGACGATCAGGGCGGCACCGATGATTCCGCCGAGATACATGCTCATTACGAGGCCGAGGTTGTCCCAGGCGTTCGGGACGTCACTGCCGGAGCCGTCGAACGTGTCCAGGAACGACGCGATGAACAGCAGTACCGCTGCTCCGATCACCACGCCGTCGCCTCGAGTGAGGGAGCGGATATTCACTTCAGGTCCTTCGTCAGTCGTCTCGTCATCGGTACACGCATACACGTATCGGTAGAGGCGTCGCTGTCACCATGTCGCCGTCAGGCCCCTGTGTGAAGCGCGGGGGTGGCCCCTCATCGTAGGGACGACACTATCGTCACCACGATCGCGCTGTCCGCCGGGATGAGTGCCCTGATCACTACCCGCGCAGGAAACTCACGATTCCCTCAGAGATCCCCTGCGCCGCCTTCTGCCGCCAGGCGCCACTGGTCAGCAGCGCCGCGTCCTTGGTATCGCGCATGTTGCCGCACTCGATGAACACCTTGGGAACCGTTGACAGATTGAGACCGCCCAGGTCCTCACGCGTGACGAGACCGGTGCCGTCGCCGACGTAGTTGGACGGTGAAGTACCGGTCGCCCGGGTGAAGTCGCCCGCGACGAGCTTCCCGAGGTCCTTCGACGGGGCGACGATGGCGCGGGTGTCCGCGCCGCCCTCGTGCACCGCGCCCGGCAGGATCACATGGAAGCCGCGCTGCCCGGCCCCGGCGCCGTCGGCGTGGATCGAGACGACCGCGTCGGCGTGCGCCGCGTTCCCGATCCGGGCGCGCTCGTCGACGCACGGGCCGTACGGCCGGTCCCCGTCCTGCGTCAGCCGCACCGTGGCGCCCTGCTGCTGGAGCAGCGCGCGCAGCCGGTGGGCCACGTCCAGCGTGAACTCCGCCTCGCTGTAACCGGAGTTCGTGGACGTACCCGTCGTGTCGCACTCCTTGCGGTTGGTGCCGATGTCCACCTTGCTGTTGATGTCGGCGGTGTGCCGGTAGTTGGTGGGGTTGTGGCCGGGGTCGATGACGACGACCCTGCCCCGGAGCGGGGTTGCGCCGGAACCGGCAGGGGCCGGGGCCGAGGCGGTGCCCGTGCCGACGCCCGTCTTCCCGTCACCGCCCACACCGCCCGAGCCGCCCGCACCGTCCGAGCCGTTCGCGGGGGAGCTCAGGACACTCGGCGCCGCCCCGGCCCCGGGGCCGTCCGTCCCGCCGGCCCCGGGCCCGCCCAGCGTCTCGTACGCCAGCCAGCCGAGCAGCGCCCCGGGCACCAGCGCGGCGAGCGCAACGGTCAGCGGGCGGCGCAGCGGCGAGCGGCGCGGCCGCGGAGGACCGAAGGGATCGGCGGGATCTGCGGGATCGAAGGGATCGAAGGGGCCGGGGTTCGAGCCTGCGTACGACACGCCTGCCACCCTAACGGCCACCCCGACGAGCTCTCAGCGGGACGACGCCGGACGGATGACGGACGGATGACGGACGGATGACGCCGCCGAGCGGCATGAACCCGGTGAAGGCGATCGCGGAAGGCGATCGCGTACGCGTACGCGTTCACCACCCCGTGCGGGCCCGACGCACTCATCCCGGGGTCCGCCCGGATCGACGGCAGCGCCACGTTCACCACGGACACACGTCGAACACGACGAGGAACTGTCCGGCGCTGGCGAGTGCCACGAGCTGCCGGGCGGGAGCGGTGGGAGGGCGGGATCTCCCGGCGCGGGTGGCGTCGGCGGCTTCCGGCATGGGCGTCACGGTCCGAACCGGGTCGCGCCCCGCGCATCGGGATTTCGACCCAGGGTGCGGGTGTGGGGTCGCCCCGGGACGTCGGTGGCTCAGGAGGCGGTGAATTCGGCGAGGTGGTCGGTGGCCCAGACGGTGAACGGGCGGGCGGGGTGGCCGGTGAGTTCCTCGACGGTGCGGGTGAGGGTGACGGGCCTGCCGTCCGTGGACCTCCACCACGCGAGGAGGGCGTCGGCGTAGACGGCGGGGATGTGCCCGTCGGTCTCCTCCTTCCACTCCTCGGGGGTGACGTGCTTGACCGCGATGGCGCGGCCGGTGGCGGCGGCGAGCCGGTCGATCTGTTCGGCGAACGTCAGCGACTCGGGTCCGGTGAGGGTGAACCGGCCGCCGCGGTGCCGGGGGTCGGTGAGGACGGCGTGGGCGGCCTCGGCCAGGTCCGTCTCGTGGAGGGGGTCGGTGTGCGCTCCGGGGAAGGGCAGGCTGACGGGCAGTCCGGCCCTGACGGGCCAGGCCCAGGACGCGGCGTTGGAGGCGAAGGCCCCCGGTCGCAGGAGGGTGGTGGCGATCGGGGAGGCGAGCAGGGCCCGTTCCACGGCCAGATGCGAGCCGGCCAGCGGGTCGTCCTGCGGCTCGGAGTCGAGCACGCCCAGGACGCTCGAGCTGGACAGCACCACGACGTGGCCGACGCCGGCCCGGTGGGCCTGGTCGGCGAACTCGGTGACGTGGTCGGGGGTCGCGTAGAGGAAGACGGAGGTGACGCCGGCCAGGGCGGCGGGGAAGGTCGCCGGGTCGGTGAGGTCGAGGGTGACCGTCTCGACGCCGGGAGGCGGGGTGAGGCCGGCGCGGGCGGCCGAGCCGACCCGCACGGGTATGCCGTCGGCGTGCAGGAGGGCGAGCAGCCGAGTGGCGACCGCACCGCGGCCTCCGGTGATGAGGATCATGACGGTTCTCCTTTTCCGGTACTGCGAGGTCTGGGGTGCGGTACTGCGAGGTCTGGGTGCCGCGAGTTCCGGCGTGCGGCGCGCGTCGTGCGGCGTACCGCGAACGTCGTTCGTGGCGAACAATGTTCGTTCATCCCGCCTCGACACTAGGGAGCGAACGATGTTCGTGTCAAACAGTGTTCGTCACGGTCGCCGTTCGTGGCGACCGGCGTTCGTGCCCGTCGCCCCTCCCCGTTACCCTCTCCACGTGACCCCCGAGCCGATCAGCCGCCGTGCGCGGCCCGCCAAGGCCCCCCTCAGCCGCGAGGCGATCGTGCGTGCCGGGCTGGCCATCCTCGACCGCGACGGACTGGACGCGCTGACCATGCGCCGCGTCGCCAAGGAGCTCGACACCGGGCCGGCCTCGCTCTACGTCTATGTCGCCAACCGCGACGACCTGATGGCCGCGATGCTGGACGAGGCGCTCGCCCGGGTCCCGCTCACCGCGGACGGCACCTGGCGGGAGCAGCTGCACGCGCTGGTCGCGGCGACAGTCGAGGCCATGAGCCGGCACGAGGGGCTGGCCGCCGTCGCCCTGGGCGCGATCCCCACCGGCGCCAACGCCCTGCTCGTCATCGACCGCATGCTCGCGCTGCTCAAACAGGGTGGCCTCGACGACGTCACCGCCGCCTGGGCCGTCGACCTGCTCCACCTCCACAGCGCCGCGGCCGCCGCCGAACAGAGCGCCTACCTCACCAAGGGGGGCAAGGAGGAGACCGTCGTGGCGGACGCCGACCGTCACTACGCGGCCCTGCCCGCCGACCGCTACCCGATGATCACCGCGCTGCGACCGGCTCTGTTCTCGCCCGGTGACCGGGACGCCTGGGGCCTGGACGTGCTGCTGAGCGGCATCCTCCAGACCCCCGCCCGCTGAGCCGCGGCGCCCTCCCTGGGTCGACTTCCGGCCGTCACTTCCGCAGGAGAACCTTCCTGGGACGTAAGGGACGTCAGGGGACCTCGGGGGATCGCCAGGGGGGCATCGGGAGGATCTCGGGGGATCGCCAGGGGGCATCGGGAGGATCTCGGGGGGAACCTTCAAGAGAAGATAAAGAAATCGTTAGTACGCCGAAGCATCGGAATAGTTGCCCGTGCATACAGGTTCGGTCTCCATGTATCCCTGACGCACCGCCCCCGGAGGCCCCACCTCATGACGCACACGACGACCGGTCGGCCCACCCGTGAAGCGAGCGGAGCCGTGGTCCCGGTACTCGCCTTCGCGGGCATCGTGGTCGCGGTGATGCAGACCCTGCTCGTCCCGGTCATCAAGGACTTGCCCCAGCTGCTGGGCACCGCGCCCAGCAACGCCACCTGGGTCCTGACCTCGACGCTGCTGTCGGGCGCCGTGGCCACTCCGATCATGGGCCGCCTCGGCGACCTGTACGGCAAGCGGCGCATGCTGATAGCCAGCCTCGCGGTGATGGTCGTCGGCGCGCTGGTCAGCGCCCTCACCAGCGACCTGATCACGATGATCGCCGGCCGCACCCTCCAGGGCTTCGCGATGGGCGCGATCCCGCTGGGCATCGGCCTGATGCGCGACATGCTGCCGCGCGAGAAGCTCGGCTCGGCGATGGCCCTGATGAGCTCCTCGATCGGCGTCGGCGGCGGCCTCGCCCTGCCGCTCGCGGCCCTGATCGCCCAGCACGCCGACTGGCACGCCCTGTTCTACGGCGCCGCCGGCCTCGGCGCCCTCGCCATCGCCCTCACCCTCCTCGTCGTCCCCGAGTCCCCGGCGCGCGCCGAGGGCACCTTCGACGTCGCCGGCGCGATCGGCCTCTCCACCGGTCTGGTGCTCTTCCTGCTGCCGATCACCAAGGGCAGCGACTGGGGCTGGACCTCCGGCACCACCCTCGGCCTCTTCGCCGCCGCGGCCGTCGTCCTCGTCCTGTGGGGCGTGATGGAGCTGCGGCTGAAGGCCCCGCTCGTCGACCTGCGCACCACGGCCCGACCGGCCGTCCTCTTCACCAACCTGGCCTCGATCATGGTCGGCGTCTCGTTCTACGTCGTCTCCCTGGTCCTGCCGCAGCTGCTCCAGCTGCCGAAGGCCACCGGCTACGGCCTCGGCCAGTCGATGGTCACCGCGGGTCTGCTCGTCGCGCCGCTCGGCCTGACGATGATGTTCACCGCGCCCGTCTACGCCAAGCTGTCCGCCAGGTACGGCCCCAAGTTCACCCTGATCCTCGGCATGCTGATCATCGCGATCGGCTACGGCGCCGGCCTCGGGCTGATGAGCGCCGCCTGGCAGAGCCTCGTCATCGCCGTCGTCCTCGGCGCCGGCATCGGCCTCGCGTACTCCTCCCTGCCCGCGCTGATCGTCGGCGCGGTCCCGGCCTCGGAGACCGGCGCGGCCAACGGCCTCAACACCCTGATGCGGTCCATCGGCACCTCGGTGTCCAGCGCCGTCATCGGCATGGTGCTGGCCAACACCGCGAACAACGTCGGCGGCGTCGCCGTGCCGACCATGCACGGCTTCCGCGTCTCCTTCCTGATCGCCACCGCCGCCGTCGCGGTCGGCCTGCTCCTCGCTCTCTTCCTGCCCCGGCAGCAGCGTCCGTCGGCCGTGCCGCAGCTGCGCGCCAGCAGCGAGGAGGAAGCCAACCTGAAGCACGCCGAGGAGGTCCTGCGGGGCTTCCGCGGCCGGGTCCTGGACGCCGACGGCGTCCCGGTCGCCCGCGCCAAGGTCACGCTCATCGACCGCCGCGGTCGTCAGGCCGGCGCCACCCTGTCGCAGGAGGACGGCAGCTACGCCCTCGCCGTCCCGGCCCAGGGCGCCTACGTCCTCGCCGCCAAGGCCACCGGTCACGGCCCGCTGGCCAGCGCCGCGACCCACGCGGGCGACGAGCGTCCGGTCGACCTGGACCTGGCCCTGCCCGGCGAGACGGTCAGCGCCTGACCCGCCGGGCCGGCCCGGCGCACCCCGCGCGCTCCTCGGCCCGTCGTTTCCGCACCCCCTGTCGCCTCGGCGGCGGGGGGTGCGGCAGCATGGGCGGCCATACGCACCGAGCACCCGCACGCATGCGGCACCACGGCGTGTACCACCAGCGCATGTACCACCACGCACGGACCCCGGAGGACCCCCTATGCCCGCGGCACCCAAGCCCGAGATCCTGGCCGCGTTCGAGGCGGCGAAGGGGTTCATGCCGGTCGACGAGGGCCTCGCCCTGTACGCGGCCGCCGTCGAGGCCGGTGCGCTCGGGCTGCCGCTGCTCGAGGTCGGCACCTACTGCGGGCGCTCCACGATCCTGCTCGCGGACGCCGCCCGGCAGACCGGGGTCAGCGCGCTCACGCTCGACCACCACCGGGGCAGCGAGGAGCAGCAGCCGGGCTGGGAGTACCACGACCCGGAGACCGTCGACCCCGAGGTCGGCCTGATGGACACCCTGCCCACGTTCCGCCGGACCCTGCACCGCGCGGGTCTGGAGGAGCATGTGGTCGCCCTGGTCGGACGTTCGCCGCGCATCGCCGCGTTCTGGAACTCGCCCCTCGGCCTCGTCTTCGTCGACGGCGGCCACACCGACGAGCACGCCACCTCCGACTACGAGGGCTGGGCGCCGCATGTCGCCGAGGGCGGGCTCCTCGTCATCCACGACGTGTTCCCCCACCCGGTCGACGAGTTCACCGGCCAGGCCCCCTACCGCGTCTACCTCCGGGCCCTGGACTCCGGCGCCTTCACCGAGGTCTCGGACACCGGCTCGCTGCGGGTGCTGCGACGGACGGGCGCGGGCATCTAGGACGCGGGCAGTCCGTACCGCCGGAGTCCGTACCGCCGCAGGTCATACCCCGTCGGAGGTCATACCGCCGGGCGGGGGGCGCGCTCAGGGCCGGGGGAGTGCTCAGGATCGGGGGAGTGCTCAGGGCCGGGGGCGACGGTGGCGGGTGGCGCTCAGGACCGGGGCAGCGTTCACGACGCTGTGGCGTTGCGGCGGCGACGGCGGTACACCGCTGCCAGGAGGGCGACGGCCAGGACACCCGCGGTCCACGCCCAGGGGTGACCGAAGAGGACGCGGTAGGGCGGAGCGGGCGAGGCGTCGAGCGGGATGACGGCGATGTCGTTGGCCGGGGTGCGGTCGAACGGGTTGTACGTGCGGACGGTGCCCTGCGCGCCCGGCACCTGACGGTCGATACGGATGTGGAAGTCGATCGCGGTCGTGCCCCCCTCGTGCCGTACTTCGTAGAACCGGTCGTAGCCGATCTCGCAGACGAACGCGCCCCCCGGCTTCTGTGGTCGCTCGCAGGCCCACTTCCCGCCGTCCTCCTCGAAGGTGTACGGGATCGAGGTGACCGTGGTGCCCTCCGGCGGGACCACCTCGAAACGGCCCAGCTCCTCGTCGTCCCGCACCCGGCCGGGACCGAGGTCCTCCAGTCCGAGCCGCACCCTCACCGTGTCGCCCACCCGCCCCCGCACGGTCGCGGTGACCGGACGGTAGTCGGCCTGCACGGTGGTGGTGATCCCGAGTCTGCCGTGACTGTCGTCGAAGTTCTGGGCCGCCGTGCGGACCAGGGTGAGCGGGGAGCCGGTCCCGCGCACGGTGTGATCGGCGGGGCGGGCCGCAGGCGACGACCAGGTGTAGGTCACCTCACCGGTCAGCCTCCCGGGCGGCGTGACCGTGTAGACCAGCGGCGCGCTGGTCCGGTAGGCGGCGCCCGCCGCGGCCTTCGTGGGGAAGGCGCACCAGGCGGAGGTGGGCGCGCGGCCCGCGTAGAAGCAGTTGCTGTGCAGGGCGGTCAGCGTCACCCCCTCCGACACGTCGACCTGGAGGGCGACGCCCGCCTTCGTGGGGAAACGGGTGTTGTTGGCCAACCGTGCCGTCACGTTCGCGGACTTTCCCGGTGCCAGCCCGCTCACGCCCTCCTCCTGCCCCGGCGCGGTCAGCGTCGGACCGCCCACGGTCATCCGGGTGGTGCCGGTGATGGTGGGCGCGTTGTCGGCGGTCGCGGTGTAGGTCACCGTCCCGCTGTCGCCCGGTTCGACACCGTCCACCCCGAGGAGGGAGAGGGGTGTGTAGCTCTCGCCGTCGCCGTTCTGCAAGGTGCCGTATTCGCATGTGTAGACGGCGCCCTCCGCCGGGCACGTGTCGCTGTGCGCGAGCCGGGCGACGCCCTTCAGCCCCGACGCGTCCACGACCACCCGGACGTTGCGGGCCGGTTCGCCGCCCTTGCTCGGCTCGACGTGGACCGGGACGGCGAAGCTGCCGTTCGGGGCCGCCCCGGCCCCCTGGTCGGCGTTGTACATGACGAAGCTCTCGGCGGTCTCGAACCGCATCACGACCTGCTTGGAGCCGTCGGCCGCGGCGGGCGCCACCGCGGTGGCGAACAGTGCCGCGACACTCGCCGCCAGCGCGGCCGGACGCCTGAGGACCCGTATCGGTAAGGACATGCGGGCACTATGCCAGCGGCGGTCCGGACCTCTACAGCCAGCCCTGCTGCCGAGCCTCCCGCATCGCCTCCATGCGGTTGCGGGTGCCCGTCTTCCCGATCGCGGAGGACAGGTAGTTGCGGACCGTGGACTCCGACAGGTGCAGCCTGGCCGCGATGTCGGAGACGGTCGCGCCGTCCACGGAGGCCTTCAGGACGTCGCACTCGCGGGCGGTGAGCGGGTTCGGGCCGGCGCTCAGCGCGGCGGCGGCCAGCGCCGGGTCCACGACCGTCTCGCCGGCCAGCACCCGGCGGATCGCCGCCGCCAGCTCCTCCACCGGGCCGTCCTTGACCAGGAACCCCGAGGCCCCGGCCTCCATGGCCCGGCGCAGATAGCCGGGCCGGCCGAACGTGGTCAGGATCAGCACCCGGCAGCCGGGCGCCTGGTCGCGCAGCTCGACGGCCGCATCGAGACCGCTGATGCCGGGGAGTTCGATGTCGAGGAGCGCGACGTCCGGCCGATGGAGGAGGGCGGCGTCCACGATCGCGTCCCCGGTGCCCACCTGCGCGACGACCTCGATGTCGGCCTCCAGCCCCAGCAGCAGGGCCAGCGCCCCGCGCATCATCCCCTGGTCCTCCGCGAGCAGCACCCTGATGGACTTGGTGGGGCGGTTGTCGCGGGGCATCTCGTTCACGGGCCAACCCGGCATCTCGGTCACGGGCCCAGGTTAGGGCCGGCGGCCACGGACGGCACGATGTCCGCGGGAGGCGCGGCCGTGGTGGGCTGCGCGGCCGCCGGGGACCGCATCCCTTCGCCTTCGGCGGCGTGGCCGGTGGTGTCGCTGGTGCCCTCGCCGGTGGCGGCACCGGTCTCGGTGCTGGTGCTGGTGTCCACCGGCCCGGCGACGGTGGCGGTGCCCGGGTGTGACATCGGGAGTTCGACCGGCAGTTCCGCCGTGACCGTGAAGCCGCCGCGTGGTCCCGGGCCCGCCGTCAGGGTGCCGCCCGCCGCCGCCAGGCGTTCGCGCAGGCCGGTGAGTCCGGTGCCGCCGCCCGGCGCGCAGCAGCTGTCGCCGCCCGTGTCACCGTGGTCGCAGTCGCCTCCTCCTCCACTGCCGCCGCCGTCGTCCGTCACCGTCAGCCGGACCCGCTCCGGGGTGCCCGAGACGGTGATCCCGCAGTGGCTCGCGTCACTGTGCCGGACGACGTTGGTGACCGCCTCGCGGACCACCCAGCCGAGCAGGGCCGCGGTCCTCGGATCCGGCGGCGGCCCCGACCGGCTCACCGACGGTTCGACGCCCGCCGCCGTCAGAGCCGAGCGGGCCCGGTCCAGCTCGCCGGCCAGGCTGCCCTCGCGGTAGCCGGTGACCGCCTCGCGGATCTCGGTCAGCGCCTGGCGGCCCACCGCCTCGATGTCGGTGACCTGGGAGAGCGCCGCGTCCATGTCGCGCGGTGCCAGCCGCCGGGCCGCCTCCGACTTCACCACGATCACCGACAGGGTGTGGCCGAGCAGGTCGTGCAGGTCGCGGGAGAAGCGCAGCCGCTCCTCCTCCACCGCCCGCCGGGCGAGTTCCTCACGGGCGGCGCGCAGCTCCCGTACGGCCTCGGAGAGGGAGAGGATCGCGGCCGTCACCATCGTCGAGATCCAGGTGGCGTAGGCGATGGTGAGGCCGTCCCAGCCGTCGCGCACACAGGCGACCGCGCCCGCCAGGACGGCGACGGCGGTACCGATGCTCCGCAGTTGGGGGCCGCGCAGCACTGCGCCCGTCGCGAGGCCGAACAGCGGAAGGAAGAGCAGCCAGCTGCCGCCGTAGCCGAGGGCGAGTCCGCAGGTCACGAAGCCCAGCAGCACCAGTGCCACCCGCGTGGAGGTCGCCTCGCGGGCCTCCTTCACGAAAGCGCGGAAAGCGACGTAGATGTAGAGCGAGTTGAACGCCAGCAGGCCCAGACTGCCGATCCACGGGTTGGCGTCGCCCTGGAAGAGGTTGGAGAACGCGCCCATCCCCATCAGCAGCCACGGCAGCAGCGTGAAGCCGCTGGCCGGCGGACCCGGCTCCTCGGGAATCCGCCCGGCCCCGCGGGCGTTGCGGTGGTCGGCCTTGAAGGGCTCCTTGTCCGCTCTCCAGTGCCGCCGGTGCTCCCGTGCCGTACGGAACACCGAGCGCCAGGCGTCCCGGCGGCAGGCCGCCGCGTGGTGCCGGTCCTCGAATGACCTGGTCATATGTCCGTCCCCCGTTTCCGCGTCTTCCACGGTCGTGTGCCTGTCTTCGACGCTACGTTTCCGGGCCCGCTCGCGGCAGTGCCGGATGTACGCGGTCGGGCAGGACAAATGTCATCGGCACCCGTTTCTGACATGCCGTCAGGTGTCTTCACAACTTCCGGGGCCTGGGCTATACAGGGGGTCGCCGCACTGGAACGCGTTCTAGATCCGTTCTGGGTAGGGCGGGTTCCGCGGCCCCGTGACGGCCTCGGTGCGGCCGATCGGTGCGGACGGCCGTGCCGAGGTCTTGGAACGATGCGATCGATCCGATCGATCCGAGCGATCAGGAGCTCCATGCCCATCGACGCAGCCAAGGCACTCGCCGCCGAACCCCGGACCGGCGAGATCACCTGGGACCGCCGGGACGTCCAGCTGTACCACCTCGGCATCGGCGCGGGCGTCCCGGCCACCGACCCCGACGAACTGCGCTACACGCTGGAGTCCCGGCTGCACGTCCTGCCGAGCTTCGCCACCGTCGCCGGTTCCGGCTCGCCCGGCGTGATCAGCGGACTGTCCATGCCCGGCGTCGAGGTCGATCTCGCCCGTGTCCTGCACGGCGGCCAGCGCCTGGAGATCCACCGTCCCATTCCGGTGACCGGCCGGGCGACCGCCACCGGACGCATCGCCGCCGTGTACGACAAGGGCAAGGCCGCCGTCCTCGTCATGCGCACCGAGGTCGCCGACGCGGACGGGCCGCTGTGGACCAACGACGCCCAGATCTTCGTCCGGGGAGAAGGCGGCTGGGGCGGCGACCGGGGCCCCTCCGCCCGGCTCGAGCCGCCCTCCGGTGAGCCCGACAAGGTGGTCGAACGGACCGTCCGCGAGGACCAGGCCCTGCTCTACCGCCTCTCCGGCGACTACAACCCGCTGCACGCCGACCCGGAGTTCGCGAAACTCGCCGGATTCGACCGGCCCATCCTGCACGGCCTGTGCACCTACGGCATCACGCTCAAGGCGGTCGTCGACACGCTGCTCGACGGCGACGTCGGCCGGGTGCGCGGCTACGCCACGCGCTTCGCCGGTGTGGTGTTCCCGGGCGAGACCCTGCGGATCCGCATGTGGCGCGGGGAAGGCGCCGTCCGGGTGGCCGTGAGCGCCGTACAACGGGACGACGCGCCCGTCCTCGCCGACACGCTCGTCGAACACTCCTGAACCACCCGGATTACCGGGACCATCCGAACCACCTGAACCACCGGGACCATCCGAACCACCGGGACCATCCGAACCACCTGAACCACCGGGACCACCGGGACTGCCGGAACCATCCGGACCGCCGGAACCACCTCCGGTCCAGCAACAGCTGAATTCACCTCCACAACCGCCCAGCATCCGAGGGGACCCGAGGGGAGCCGCACCATGCGCGCAGCCGTACTGCACGAGATCGGCCAGGACAAGCTGGAGGTCCTCGACGACGTCGAGGCGGTGGGCTTCGGCCCCGGACGGGTCAGGATCCGGGTGCGGGCCACGGGCCTGTGCCACTCGGACCTGTCCGCGATGGGCGGGGTGCTCCCGCAGCCCGCGCCCTTCGTGCCCGGTCACGAGGGTGCGGGCGAGGTCCTGGAGGTGGGGGAGGGCGTCACCCGGGTGAAGCCCGGTGACCGGGTCGTCGTCTGCTGGCTGCCGGCCTGCGGGGCGTGTCCCGCGTGCAAGCGCGGCCAGACCGAACTGTGCCTGGCCGGGTTCATGAACGCGGGCACGCCCAACTTCCGTCGCCCCGGCGGAGACGTCTTCGGTTTCGCCGGCACCGGAACCTTCGCCGAGGAGGTCGTGGTCGACGCGGGCTGCGCGGTCCCGATCCCCGACGACGTCCCCTTCGACATCGCCGCGCTCATCGGCTGCGGAGTGACCACGGGCCTGGGCGCCGCCCTCAACACCGCTGATGTGGAAGCCGGTTCGTCGGTCGCCGTCATCGGCTGCGGCGGCGTCGGCATCTCCGCGATCCAGGGCGCACGGCTCAAGGGCGCCGCCGAGATCGTCGCCGTCGACCCGGTCGCCTCGCGCCGGGAGGCCGCCCTCGAGTTCGGCGCCACGAAGGCCGTCTCGCCGGACGAGCTGCCCGGAGCGAAGCAACTGGTCACCGGAGGCGAGGGGTTCGACTACGTCTTCGAGGTCGTCGGCCGCTCCGCCACCGCCCGCACCGCGTACGACAACACCCGGCGCGGCGGCACCCTCGTCGTCGTCGGCGCGGGCGCCCTGGACGACTTCCTCCAGCTCAACATGTTCGAGCTGTTCTTCGACGAGAAGCGGATCCTGCCCTCGATGTACGGCGGCGGGGACGTCCTGCGCTCCTACGAGCGGACGATAGCCCTGTGGCGGGCCGGCCGGATCGACCTGTCGAGCCTGATCACCCACCGCGTGGCGCTCACCGAGATCAACGAGGCGCTGGACCAGATGCGTACCGGGGCGGCGCTCCGTACGTGCATAGAGATCTGAGGGGTGACCGTCCGGATGGCAATGCCACTTGAGGGGCTGGCCGCGATCGTCACCGGTGCCGGGCGCGGTCTCGGCCGGGCCGAGGCGCTGGAGCTGGCGCGGCTGGGCGCGGCCGTCGTCGTCAACGACTACGGCCAGCCCGGCCGGGACGGGTCGGGCGAGGCGTCGGCCGGTCCCGCCGAGGAGGTCGCGCGGGAGATCCGGTCGGCCGGCGGCACCGCGCTCGTCCACACCGGGGACGTCTCCGACTTCGAACAGGCGCGTGCGCTGGTCGAGTTGGCGATCGGCGAGTTCGGCAAGCTGGACATACTGGTCAACAACGCGGGTATCCTGCGCGACCGCATGGTCTTCTCGATGGCCGAGGAAGAGTGGGACGCGGTCGTCCGCGTCCACCTCAAAGGGCACTTCAACACGACCCGTTTCGCCGCCGCCCACTGGCGCGACCGGTCCAAGGCGGCGGGCGGTCCGGTGTACGGGCGGATCGTGAACACCTCCTCGGAGGCGTTTCTCGCGGGATCGGCCGGACAGCCCAACTACGCGGCGGCCAAAGGGGGAGTCGTCGGGCTGACGACGTCCACGGCGCTCGCGCTCGCCAAGTACGGGGTGACGGCCAACGCGATCTGCCCGCGCGCCCGCACCAGGATGACGGAGGATGTCTTCGCCGGGTTCGCACAGCCCGACGAGGGCGGCCTCGACCCGCTCGCACCCGAGCATGTGGCCCCGCTGGTCGGCTACTTGGCCTCGCCGGCCGCCGCTCGGATCAACGGACAGCTGCTCGTCGCGCACGGCGGCATGGTCGCCGTCGTCGAACGGCCCCGGGTAAGGGCGAAGTTCGACAGCAAGGAGGACGTGTTCGGCTACGAGGAGCTGGACGCCGTCCTCGGCGCACACTTCGCGGACCGGCCCCGGGAGGAGACGTTCGCCGCAGCGGAGGTGCTGGGACTACGGCGAGGGCACGAGTGACGCAGGAGTAGCGCAGGAGTATGGGCAGGGGCAGGGGCAGGGGCAGGGGCAGGGGTGTGGGCGGGGGCGGGGGCAGGGGCGAGGGCGAGGGAAGAGACAGGAGGCAGGAGCGGAGATGCGTAAAGGGGCTCCGGTCGTCCGTGGACGATCGGAGCCCCTTCGGTGTACGGCGTAACGTCAGACAGTTGCCTCGGCCCTGTCCTGGGCCCAACCGTCGGCCCAGCTGTCGGCCCTGTTCTCGGCCGGCTTGCGGTGCCGGCCGTGTGGGGCCGAGTCACCGTCCTGGGACGAGACCGGGCCCCGGTGCCGGCCGTGGCCGGCCGCCTCCTGGGAGTCGGCGGACAGCGGCTGCCTGGTGCTTGTGTCGCTCATCGGAAGAATTCACCCCGTCAACATGATCTTTCTTTACAGCCGGGCGATTTTATCCGGCACACCGAGGGGCTGATCCAGGCGGCCACGCCAACCGCTGCTACTTCGTTACAAGTCGGCCGAGGGGGGCCTGTTGAAGGGGGACCGGACGCGCCACGGCGGGTGCCGGCCGCGGCGGTTCCTCGCATGGCGAGGCGCCTTCGGACGGCGACGGTGACGGCCCCGACGAAGGCGGTTCGGTGAGCGGCGCCGTCAGCGGCGCCACCCCGCACGGCTCCGCCTCCGTGGCGTACGGCAGCCGGAGAACGCCCTCCGGTGTCCACACTCCACTGCCGGCCAACCACCCTTCGGGTGCGCGGAGTTGATGCAGTCGACGGTCGGCCGGACGCCATACGCCCACCCAGGTGCCGAAGGAGCTGTCGATGCGGAGCGCCACCGCGCAGGCCTCGGGGACGAGCGCCTGGCCCGGCTGGCTCGCGAAGGGGGTGAGAGCGAGGTCCGGCGGGTGCAGCGACTCCGGGAAGCGGACCGGCAGCGTGCTGCCGAGGACTCCCCAGCCCAGCCGTGCCTCGCCCGGCGAGGGCGCGTCCGAGCGGATGAGCAGCAGGCCGCTGTCGGGGTCGGCGAGCAGCAGACGGTCGTCGCTGTCGGCGGCGATCTGCAGCAGGGGCGACACCTCGCCGCCGCGCTCCAGGTCCACGACGATCGTCTTGGTGCGACCGCCGACCTCCCGGTCCAGCGCGAGCATGCGGCCCGTACGGTCCAGCCAGACGCCGCCCGAGCAGCGGCCGGGGATCTCGGCGAGGTACTCGGGGCCGAAGGTGCCGCCCGCGACCAGCCACACGGTCGTCGTGCGGCGGCCGACGGCGAGGGCGTACGCGCGTTCACCGCACGGGGCCGGTGGGAGCAGGTGCAGCCGGGTGCCCTCGTCCGGGCACTCGACGGCGCCCAGCGGCAGCTCGCCCGTGCCGGGCCCGGTCGGATACAGCAGCGAGAACGCGTGCCGCCCCTCGATCGGCCGCCGGATCAGGACCCGGCCGTCCGCCATCGGCTGCACCTCGGTGCCTGGCTCCTCCGGTTGATTGCCGGGCAGCGGTACGGCGTACGGCTCGGGGCCGTCCAGGGTCCATCGCTCGGGGAACCAGGAGTCGCCGGCCCGCGTGAGCCGCGCGGCGTAGGCACCACCGGCCGTGATCACACAGTCCGCTGCCCGCCCACGGTCGACCGTGAACGGGTGGGGCGTGTGGCTGCCACGGTCATCCGTGAACGGGTGGGGCGTGTGGCTGCCACGGTCATCCGTGAACGGGTGGGGCGTGTGGCTGCCGCGATCATCCGTGAACGGGTGGGGCGTGTCGCCGCCACGGTCCTCCGTGATCCCACGGTCCTCAGGGATCACGTGATCCGATGTGATCATGTGATCCGCCGCGATCGCGTGAGCGGCCGTGATCGCCGGGCTCGCGTACTCCTCCGCGTGCTCCTCCGCGTATGGCGTGGGCTCGGCGGCGCCGTCCTCGGGGTCACTCCCGTCCGCAGCGGTGGGCTCGATCGCACAGGCCGGCATCGTCATCGTTCGGTCACCTCCGGCGACGAAGCTAGTTTTCGTACGCACGGAGGTGGGACCGCCAGGCGGCCTTCTTCCCTCATAAGAGTGGTGCAGAAGCGATTCGCCTGAGGGTGGTGGAAGGCGTGTGCATCGACCATCCGCTCACTCCCGGTCGGCGACCGAGGTGGCCGCGACGGCATCGGCGGCACCGGTACGGGCCGGTGAGACGGCCAGGTAGCCTTTCCCCGTGCCCCGTCTGTCTGAAGTCATCGCCGCGCTGGAGAACCTGTGGCCCGCCGAGCGGGCCGAGTCCTGGGACGCGGTCGGCACGGTCGTGGGTGACCCCGAGCAGGAGGTCACCCGGGTTCTGTTCGCCGTCGATCCCGTCCAGGAGATCGTCGAGGAAGCCGTCAAGCTCGGCGCCGGTCTGCTCGTCACCCACCATCCGCTGTATCTGCGCGGGACGACGACCGTCGCGGCCTCCACCTTCAAGGGCCGTGTCGTGCACACCCTCATCAAGAACGACATCGCCCTGCACGTCGCGCACACCAACGCGGACACCGCCGATCCCGGCGTGAGCGACGCCCTCGCCGGTGCGCTCGACCTGCGGGTCGTCCGCCCTCTCGTGCCGGACCCGAGCGACCCCGAGGGGCGGCGCGGCCTCGGCCGCGTCTGCGAGCTCGACCACCCGCTCACCGTCCGTGAGTTCGCCGCCCGTGCCGCCGAGCGACTGCCCGCCACCACGCAGGGCATCCGGGCGGCGGGCGACCCGGAGGCGCTGGTGCGGACCGTCGCCGTCAGCGGCGGCTCCGGCGACAGCCTGTTCGACCACGTTCGTGCGGCCGGCGTCGACGCCTTCCTCACCGCGGACCTGCGCCACCACCCGGTGTCGGAGTTCATCGCGGACCGCGCCCACGGCGCCCACCCGCCTCTCGCGCTGCTCGACGCGGCGCACTGGGCCACCGAGTGGCCCTGGTGCGAGCTGGCCGCCACCCAGCTCGACGAGATCTCCGACCGGCGGGGGTGGGGCCTGCGGGTCCATGTCTCCCGTACGGTCACCGACCCCTGGACGGCCCACGCGGCGTCCAACACCACCTCTAGCTCAATGGGAGCCCCCAACTGAACGCCGCGCCCGCCGACCAGATCCGACTCCTCGACGTCCAAGCCCTCGACGCCCGTCTCCAGCAGCTCGCCCACCTGCGGAGGTCCCTGCCCGAGCACGCCGAGATCGAGTCGCTGAACAAGGACCTCACGCAGCTGCGCGACCTCCTCGTCGCGGCGCAGACCGAGGAGAGCGACACCGCCCGCGAGCAGACCAAGGCCGAGCAGGACGTCGACCAGGTCCGTCAGCGCGCCGCCCGTGACCAGCAGCGGCTCGACTCCGGGGCCGTCACCTCGTCCAAGGACCTGGAGAACCTCCAGAGGGAGATCGTCTCCCTCGCCAAACGCCAGGGCGACCTCGAGGACATCGTCCTGGAGGTCATGGAGCGCCGAGAGAGCGCGCAGGAGCGCGCCGCCGAGCTGACCGAGCGGGTCGGCTCCGTCCAGGGGAAGATCGACGACGCCCTCGCGCGCCGGGACACGGCCCTGGAGGGTTTCGACAACGAGGCCGCCGGAGTCGCCAAGGAGCGCGAGGTCATCGCGGCCTCCGTGCCCGCCGATCTGCTCAAGCTCTACGAGAAGCTGCGCGAGCAGCAGGGTGGTGTCGGCGCGGCCAAGCTCTACCAGCGGACCTGCCAGGGCTGCCGCCAGGAGCTCGCCATCACCGAGCTGGCCGAGATCCGCAAGGCCCCGTCCGACACGGTCGTACGGTGCGAGAACTGCCGTCGCATCCTCGTGCGTACGTCCGAGTCGGGCCTGTAGTCGGTCCGTCGGTGAATCGGCCGTCGGCGCAGTCGGCAGTCCGTAGCCGGCAGTCGGTCGTCGGCGCAGCAGTCGGCCGTTGTTCGTCGTTCGTCGGCAGTCGGCAGTCGGCAGTCGGCAGTCGGCAGTCGGCAGTCGGCAGTCGGCAGTCGGCAGTCGGCCGACGGTAGTCAGTAGTCGGAGCCGGAGTCGGTAAGGGGCGTGCGTCGTGCGGGAGTTCATCGTCGAGGCCGACGGCGGGTCGCGGGGCAACCCGGGGCCCGCGGGCTACGGCAGTGTGGTGATCGACGCGGCGACGGGGGAGACGCTGGTCGAGCGCGCCGAGTACATCGGCGTCGCCACCAACAACGTGGCCGAGTACCGCGGGCTGGTGGCCGGTCTGCGCGCCGCCCGTGAGCTCGACCCGTCGGCCACGGTGCGGGTGCGCATGGACTCCAAGCTGGTCGTCGAGCAGATGTCGGGCCGCTGGAAGATCAAGCACCCCGACATGAAGCCGCTGGCCGCCGAGGCGGCCCGGATCCTCCCGCCCGGGCAGGTCACCTACGAGTGGATGCCGCGCGAGCGGAACAAGCACGCGGACCGTCTGGCGAACGAGGCGATGGACGCGGGCAAGCGGGGCGAGCAGTGGGACGCCGGGGCGTCGCGGGCCGAGCTCGGCGCCCGGGTCCCCGTGACCCCGGCCGCACCCGAGCCGTCCGGCCCGCCCGGCGACGCCACGGCGGGCGCGGCGAAGGCCCGCGAGGCCCTGGCCCGCTCCCGCCCGCCCGCCGATCCGGCCGCGGACACCGTCCAGGAGAGGGAGACGACGACCGACGCCGATCTCCGCGCCGCCCGCACGGTCGCCACCCCGGCTCCGATGCCGCCTTCGGCCCCGGCTCCGGCCCCGGCCCCGCCTTCGGCTCCTGCTCCTGCTCCTCCTCCTGCTTCGGATCGGGCGTCGTCCGCCTCTCCCGTTGACTCCGCCGCCGACCCGACCGCGGTCACACCCGCGGTCACCCCGGCAGCCACCCCCTCCGTCGGCTGGGGGGCGGCGCCCGATCTCGGGGCGCCCGCCACCTTCGTACTGCTGCGGCACGGCGAGACGCCGCTCACCCCGCAGAAGCGGTTCTCCGGCAGCGGCGGCACCGATCCCTCCCTCTCGGACGTCGGCCGGGAGCAGGCCGAGCGGGTCGCCGCCGCCCTCGCCCGGCGCGGGACCGTCCAGCACATCCTCGCCTCCCCGCTCGCCCGCACCCGCGAGACGGCCGCGGCCGTGGCCGCCCGCCTCGGCCTCGAGGTCACCGTCGAGGACGGACTGATCGAGACCGACTTCGGGGCCTGGGAGGGGCTGACCTTCGGCGAGGTCCGCGAGCGTCACCCCGACGACCTGAACGCGTGGCTGGCCGACCCGGAGGCCGAGCCGACCGGCGGCGGCGAGAGTTTCGCGGCGACGGCCACCCGGATCGCGGCCACCCGGGACAGACTGGTCGCGCAGTACGCCGGCCGCACGGTGCTGCTGGTCACCCATGTGACGCCGATCAAGACGTTCGTACGGCTCGCCCTGGGCGCCCCGTCCGAGTCGCTGTTCCGCATGGAACTGTCGGCGGCCTCACTGTCGGCGGTGGCCTACTACGCGGACGGCAACGCCAGCGTCCGGCTGTTCAACGACACGTCCCACCTGCGGTCCTGAGCAGCGAGGCGGCCCGCGCGAGCCCTTCGACGCGCGGCCAGTCCCGCGCCGCGACCGCGTCCGCCGGGACCATCCAACTCCCGCCCACGCAAACGACGTTGGGCAGGGAAAGGTACTCCGGCGCATTGTCCGGCCCGATCCCGCCGGTCGGGCAGAACCGGGCCTGCGGGAGCGGTCCGGCCAGTGACCTGAGGTAGGCCGTACCGCCCGCGGCCTGCGCCGGGAAGAACTTCATCTCCCGTACCCCGCGTTCCAGCAGTGCCACGACCTCCGACGTGGTCGACACCCCGGGCAGGAAGGGCAGCCCGGATGCCCGCATCGCCGTCAGCAGGGCGTCCGTCCAGCCGGGACTCACCAGGAACCGCGCGCCGGCCTCCCCGCACGCCGTCACCTGATCCGGCGTGATCACGGTCCCGGCCCCGACGACCGCCGCCGGGACCGACCCGGAGATCTCCCGGATCGCGTCGAGCGCGGCCGGTGTCCGCAGGGTCACCTCGATCGCGGGCAGCCCGCCCGCCACCAGCGCCCGCGCCAGCGGTACGGCGTCGGCGGCGTCCTCGACGACCACCACGGGTACGACCGGGGCCAGATCCAGTACCGAGGCAGCCGGAGAGGAGGGCAGGGGTGAGGTCATGTGCCTCATCCTGCCCCCGGTGCGCAAGCTGCGCAAAGGGCATTGCATATGCTGCAACGATGTCAGGGCGGTGCGTCAGGGGGGTCGGTCAGGGGGGCGGTCAGGGCGGTGCGCCTGGGCGGTGCGTCAGGGGGCGGTCAGGGTGGTCGGTCAGGGTGCTGCGTCAGTGCACCTCGTCCACCAGCACATCCAGGGTCCAGGCGGCTGCCCCGGCCTTCGCCCTGGCCGGCGCCTTCTCCTCGACCACGTATCCGAGGTCCCGCAGCGCCTCCACCAACTCGGCGGGACCCGCGGGGTCGATCCCCGCCGTCAGCAGACTCCGTACGATCCGGCCCTTGGTCGCCTTGTTGAAGTGGCTGACCACCTTCCGGGTCGGCGCGTGCAGCACCCGCACGCTCGCCGTCCGCCCCGCCACCTCACCCTTCGGCTTCCAGGGCGCCGCGTACGCCGCCGACCGCAGGTCCAGCACCAGCCCGTGCCCGGCCGCCTCGGGCAGCACGGACGCCATCGGCGCACGCCAGTACGCGCCCAGCGCCCCCAGCCCGGGCAGCTTCACCCCCATCGAGCAGCGGTAGGACGGGATCCGGTCCGTCACCCGGACGGCGCCCCACAGCCCCGAGAAGACGAGCAGCGACCTGGCGGCGCGCCTCTTGGCGGCCGCGTCGAGGGAGGCCAGGTCGAGGGCGTCGTACAGGACGCCCGTGTAGATCTCCCCGGCGGGCCGGGCGCCCGCCGTGCGCAGCTCCGTGTTCTTCGCGACCTCGCCGCGCAGCCCCTCGCTCAGCCCGAGCACCTCGCGCGCCTTGTCCTCGTCGGCCGCGCACAGCTCGACCAGCTCGTCGAGGACGGCCTCGCGCGCGGCGCCGAGCCCCGGCAGGGAGAGCGCCTCCGGCTTGAGCGGGGCGCCACGCCCAAAGGACGCCTTGCCTTCGGAGGGCGGCAGCAGGACAAGCACGGGAAGTCTCCTTCAATAGAGCTCTGCTGCGACAGCGTACGACGTGCCACGAGTCCCCCTGCCGGGGTCCGTACCTGCCCGGCACGGCCCGTCCGCCGGCCCGCCGCCTGCCCCGCACCGCCCGTCCGCCGGCCCGCCGCCTGCCCCGCACCGCCCGTCCGCCGGCCCGCCGCCTGCCCCACACCGCCCGTCCGCCGGCCCGCCGCCTGCCCGCCCCGCTCGACCGCCGGCTCGCCCGGCACCCGCCCGACGGCATGAAACCGGGGCCGAAGGAGTTGCAGCCATAGAGGCACGGACAGGGTCACATGGCGGGGTCACACGGGGGTGGCGAGTGAGTCGTGAGCAGGCGTTGTGGACCAGAGCCCGGCTGGGGCGCTGCGGCCCGCCCCTGGACCTCCTCACCGCGCGCTTCGACCGGCACGTCTACGCCCCGCACGCCCACGAGGAGTTCACCGTCGGCGTCTGCGTGGGCGGATCGGAGATCATCGCCTACCGCGGCGGCCACATCCGTACCGGTCCCGGCTCCATCGTCGTCCTGGCCCCCGGCGAGACGCACACCGGCGGCCCGGGCAACGACACCGACGGCTACGCCTACCGCGCCCTGTACGCCGGCCCCTCCCTCCTCGCCGAAGGCACCCTCGGCGGAGTGCCGCACTTCCGTGAGCCCCTCCTCGACGACCCGGAACTGGCCGCCGCCCTGCGCCGGACGCACACCGAACTGGCCGCCTGCCCCGACCCGCTGGAGGCCGAGTCCCGCTTCCCCTGGCTGCTGACGGCCCTCGCCCGACGCCACTCCACGGCCCGGCCGGTGTGCGACACGATCCCCGGCGCCGAACACCTCACGCACGCCGTCCGCACCCGCCTCGCCGACGAACTCCTCGCCCCGCCCTCGCTTGCCGACCTCGCGGCGGACCTCGGCCTGTCCCGCTACCAGCTCCTGCGCGCGTTCCGTACGACGACCGGCATGCCGCCTTACGCCTGGCTCGCCCAGTACCGGGTGACCCGGGCCCGCGGCCTGCTGGAGTCCGGGATGCGTCCCGCGGAGGTCGCCGCCCTCGTCGGCTTCGCGGACCAGGCCCATCTGACCCGCTGGTTCCGCCGCGTGCTGGGCGTGACCCCGGCCGCGTACCGCAACAGCGTTCAAGACACCTGACCGGGCCCGGCCGACACTCCCCGTATGACTGCACGCGGCTGGTTCCTGTTCTCCCTGATGGGAGTGGTGTGGGGCATCCCCTACCTGATGATCAAAGTGGCGGTCGAGGACCTCTCCCCGTCCATGGTCGTGTTCACCCGATGCGCGCTGGGCGCAGCCCTCCTGCTCCCCTTCGCGCTACGGCAACCGGGCCTGACGCGGACGGTACGGGCGCACTGGAAGCCCATGCTGGCCTTCGCGGTCATCGAGATCATCGGCCCCTGGTTCACCCTCACCGACGCGGAACGCCACCTGTCGAGCTCCACGGCGGGACTGCTGATCGCGGGCGTGCCCATCGTCGGAGTGACCCTCTCCCGGTTCTTCGGCGACACGGAGACGCTGGGCGTACGGCGCGTCGCGGGCCTGGCGCTGGGCCTCGCCGGGGTCGGGGTCCTCACCGTCCCGCACCTCACGGGCGGCGACGCCCGTTCCCTGGCCGAGGTCCTGCTGACGGTCCTCGGCTACGCGACGGCCCCGCTGATAGCCGCCCGCCACCTCAAGCACGTCCCGTCCCTCCACCTCACGGCTCCCTGCCTGGCCCTGGCCGCCCTGGTCTACGCACCGGCCGCGGCAGTCACCCGGCCCGCGGAGCTGCCCGCCCCGTCCGTGCTGGCGGCCCTCGCGGGCCTGGGCGTCATCTGCACGGCGGTCGCCTTCGTCGCCTTCATGGAGCTGATCAAGGAGGCGGGGCCCACCCGCGCCACGGTCATCACCTACGTCAACCCGGCCGTCGCGGTGGCGGCGGGCGCCCTGTTCCTCGACGAGCCCCTGACGGCGACGGTCGTGGCCGCCTTCACCCTGATCCTGGCGGGCTCGGTCCTCGCGACGGCGGGACCGCGCCGCGACGCGCTCCCGGTATCGACTGCTCCCGGGGATCCCGGGGAGCAACCCCCGGACCCGGACCCCCGGCCGGACCGGGACGCGGCGCGCGCCCGGTAGCATGGTCGACACGGCAGACGAGCCGGGCGGACGGCCGCGTGGAGTCCCTCACGGGACTTCCCGAGGAACGTCCGGGCTCCACAGGGCAAGGTGGTGGCTAACGGCCACCCGGGGTGACCCGCGGGACAGTGCCACAGAAAACAGACCGCCGGGGACCTCGGTCCTCGGTAAGGGTGAAACGGTGGTGTAAGAGACCACCAGTGCCCAGGGTGACCTGGGCAGCTAGGTAAACCCCACCTGGAGCAAGGTCAAAAGGAGTGCCGTAACAAGCGCTCTGCGCGGACGTTCGAGGGCTGCCCGCCCGAGTCCGCGGGTAGACCGCACGAGGCCGGCGGCAACGCCGGCCCTAGATGGATGGCCGTCTCCCCGGCCGCCGCGAGGCGACCGGGCGACAGAACCCGGCGTACAGCCCGACTCGTCTGCCGCCACCTGCGGCTTTGCCTGGGAAGGGGCCTCTGACCTGCGCCGGAGGCCCTTTCCGATCTTTCAGGGGCTTGCCGCGTCTGGGCTGGCGGCATGCCGCGCAAGTACCCGAGGAGACAACCGCGTTGGACGGGCGGACCATCGAGGTCGTGGACCTTGAGACGGACTGGGATGTGCTCCATTCGCTGTTCCTGAAGGGGCTGCTGGCTGGACCCACCGAGGCTTCATGGCTGCCGAGATAGGCGATCTCCCTGCGGGCGTTGGCCCGGGCTGAGTTCGCCGCGTCGCGGCTCTGCGTGTACTGCTGCCGGGCCGTCGCGAGATCGGCACGGACGACGCCCACCTTGTCGTGCGCGGCGATGCCGGCCTGAGCGGTGCGCAGCGCGGCGGCGCGTTCGGTGAGTGCGGCGTCCAGCGTCGCGGAGAGCCGCGCGGCGAGCCGGTCGGGATCCACCTGCTCGCCGTACCTGTCCCGCAGCGACGGAACCGTGATGTCTCTGGCGCGGTGCACGATTCCGTCGGGGAAGCAGGTCTCCGCGGAGAGAAGGTCGCAGACGCGTTCTCCCGCGCCATCTCCACCCTCGAGGTGATCGGCTCATCGTCATGATGTGCCGGACCGAGGCACGTGCGGAAGAGCGAGCTGATGTACGCCGAGGTGGGGCAAAACGTGTTTCCGGTCGGTGCTGCTCCGGCGGGAGGAGAGCCTCTTCACGAAACGCACTCGGTCCATACCGTCTGGATCAGGAGCCCGGAGCGTCGGATTTCCGCTGCGGCGAGGCGGGCGGGGAGTATGAGTTGACCTTCGGCCTGTTCTTCGCACTGCGGCTGCGGGCGCGTGTGGCCCGTGCACGGGGCGTCTCCTCGCTCGTTTCGAACCCCAGCATGACGCTGTACCCCTCGCGGGCGCGCTGCAGCCCGAAGTCCCGCAACTGCTCGACGCTGGTTCCCACGGTCCCGACCATGCCGTGCTTGACCAGTTCCGCGAACTCTGAGCCGACGAGGTAGCGGCCTACCCGTTCATAGCTGAAGATGCGCCCGCCCTTCTTCCCGAGTGTGCAGTCGTCGTCCAGGAGAACGCGGGCGTACGAGAGGGGGATGTACATTCCGTGGGCCAGCTCGGAGGTGGGAGCCGCCCCGTCCCGCCAGTGCGCGAACTTCAGGAAGCACGAGTCCTGGGAGAGGCGCCATTCGTGGGAGCGCGCAGGCTTCGCGCTGAGCTCCGCAACCTGCTCCAAGCGGTCCATCTGGTCCAGGAGTTGCTTGTTCACCCGGTATTCCTTGCCCCGGGATGCCAGGCGTTTGTACTGGACGAGGACGAAGCTGTGGGTGGGGTGGTGGTAGTAGATCATGTCCGTGCCCAGTCGGCTCTCGACCGGAGTGGCATTGACGTTGACGATCTCGAGACGGCGCCCGGTGGAGTCCTCCAGCACGTGGATGTCACATCGCACATCACCGAGCCCTCGCCAGTCGTCGAAACGGGGAGCCTCGCTGCCGAGACCGGCTCTTACGTCGTGGTCGATCAGGCTGTTCTCCACCGGGTCCGGGATGAGGCCCGCGAGGTACGGCTCGTCCCGTGACGCAGGGCGTCCCCAGGCCGACAGCGCGGAGGGAGGGAAGTCGGTCACCCTGGTGAGGGACTGAGCGGCGTCCCTCTGTTCCTGCCACGCACGGTCCGCCGCGTCCTCGACGTCGAAGACGACCGGTGTGAGATTGGCGAGCAGCCATTCGATGTACGGGGCCAACTCGGGGTGAGCCTTCAGGAGCGCTTTGCGGAGAGCCTCCCAGGCAGCCGTGCCGCAGTGCCCCGCACTTCCGGAAAGGGCCTGCTCCACATGGGCTCGGTGCGTCGAGGAAAGGGAAGCGAGGATACCGTCCGGACCGTCCAGAGGCACCGGCCTCGGACATCTGCGCATGGGCTCGATGGTGATGCTTCTGTCGACCGGCCCCACGGTGTTGAAGCGCTGGACCGACCCGACCCAGGTGATGAAGCGGCCGTGTTCGGAGAACTCCCTACGGCTGTTGTTCGCGGGATGCTTTCGGTTGTCGCACACCAGGAGCGCTAACCGAGTACCGGGCTCGGACGTTTCCAGCCCGGTGGGCAGTCCTTTCGTGAAGCGTTCGGTGATGAGCCAGTCGGATTCGTTCTCGGCCATCTGGGGCGAGGTGAGGGTCACTATGTACGTCACTCTGCGACCCTACCGACGCCGCTGGGACCGCAGACCTTCATCCGATCACCGCCCTATCGGGCAAGCGTGTGGCAGGGCGGGATATTCTTCTGCGAATGCCCTTTGGCCCCGTTCTTCACGGCCTCTTCTCATGTCGTAGCCAGCCACTAGGATCTGCATGCAGGGTCTGACCATGGGGAACGGCGGGCCCTGGACGGAACGAGGAGCGGGGAACAGGCATGCGGGAAGGCCGGTGGGTCACGGTCACCGAGTCCGAGTTCGATCATGAACGCCGTGGCCTGGACGCGATCCGGGAGAAGCTGCCGGACTCCGACCCCTGGCGTGCCTGGTCGAACTTCACCTTCACCGCGAACACCGGTCACGTCCGGGAAGTCGACCTCCTGGTCGTCACTCCCGGCGGCGTCTGCATGATCGAGCTGAAGGACTGGCACGGCTCGGTCACCTCCGAGAACGGCACCTGGGTGCAGACCACGCCCGGTGGCCGCCGCCGTACGCACGGCAACCCGCTGCACCTGGTCAACCGCAAGGCCAAGGAACTGGCCGGCCTGCTCGCGCTGCCCGGCAACAAGCGGGTCTGGGTCGCCGAGGCCGTCTGCTTCACGGACAACGGCCTTCGTGTGCGCCTGCCCGCCCATGACCAGAACGGCGTCTACACCGTCCACCAGCTGGTCGAGACGCTCAAGCAGCCCCCACGCGACGAGCGGCGCCGCATCACCGCGATCGGCTCGCGCGAGATCGAGGCGGCCCTCAAGAACATCGGCATCCGCAAGAGCGACGCGCAGTACAAGGTCGGCCCCTACGAGTTGGAGCGGAAGTCCTTCGACTCCGGTCCCACCTGGGCGGACTACCTCGCCCGGCACAGCGACCTGCCCGAGGCCGCCCGCGTCCGCATCTACCTCAGCGAGCGCGGCTCGGACGCCTCCCTGCGCCAGTCCGTCGAGAACGCCGCCCGGCGCGAGGCCGCGGTGCTGGGCCGTTTCAAGCACCCGGGCGCGGTCGAACTCAAGCAGTACTTCCCCTCCGGGCACGCCGCCGGCCCCGCGCTGATCTTCGACTACCACCCGGACACCCTGAAGCTGGACGAGTACCTGGTCCAGTACGGCGAGAAGCTGGACATCCTCGGCCGGATGGCGCTGGTCCGCCAACTCGCCGAGACCATGCGCTCCGCGCACTCCAGCCGCATCCACCACCGGGCACTCGCCGCCCGCTCCGTGCTCGTCGTCCCCCGGCCGCGCGGCAGGAAGGGCCGGGCCGTGGGGGAGGAAGCCGCCTGGCTCACCCCGCACCTCCAGATCTCCGACTGGCAGATCGCCACCCAGCGCAGCGGCGACTCCTCCCAGGGCCAGGGCATGACCCGTTTCGCGCCGACCGCCCTGTCCGCGATGCACCTGGCCGACGACGCCGACGCCTACCTCGCCCCCGAGCTGACCGCCCTCAACCCCGACCCGGTCCACCTCGACGTGTACGGGCTCGGTGTCCTCACCTACCTGCTGGTCACCGGCAAGGCCCCGGCCGCCAGCCAGGCCGAGCTGCTGGCCCGCCTGGAGGCGGGGGAGGGCCTGCGTCCCAGTTCCCTGGTGGACGGCCTGTCGGAGGACGTGGACGAGCTGGTCCAGGCCGCCACCGCCTACCGGCCGGGCCAGCGCCTGTCCAGCGTGGACGAGTTCCTGGAGCTGCTGGAGGTCGTCGAGGACTCCCTCACCGCCCCGGCCCAGGCGGCCACCGCCACGGAGGGGCCGGCCGACGAGGACGACGAGACCGCCGCCGACAAGGACCCGCTGGAGGCCGTCGCCGGTGACGTCTTCGCCGACCGGTGGGAGATCCGCCGCCGCCTCGGCACCGGCTCCACCAGCCGCGCCTTCCTCGTCCGCGATCTTCAGGCCGAAGCCCGCAGGACCCGCCCGCTGGCCGTGCTGAAGGTCGCCCTCTCCGACAGCCGCAGCGAGATCCTCGCCCGCGAGGCCGAGGCCATGGGACGCCTGCGCCCCCACTCCGGCATCATCCGCCTCGTCGAACCCGAGCCGCTGCACATCGGCGGCCGTACCGTCCTGGCCCTGGAGTACGTCGGCGACGAGCGCGACGACAGCGGACAGGGCACCGAGGGCGGCGCACGCCCGCGCCGCCGTGAGGAGACCGTCTCCCGCCAGCTCCGCGAGAACGGCCGCCTTCAGGTCGACCAGCTGGAGGCGTACGGCGACTACCTCTTCGGAGCCGTCGACTTCCTGGAGGGCGAGGGCGTCTGGCACCGCGACATCAAGCCCGACAACATCGCGATCCGCATCCGCCCCAACCGCACCCGCGAACTCGTCCTCATCGACTTCTCCCTCGCCGGCTACCCGGCGAAGAGCACCAACGCGGGCACCGACGGCTACCTCGACCCCTTCGTCGACGTCATCACCCGCGGCTCCTACGACTCGCACGCCGAGCGGTACGCCGTCGCCGTCACCCTGCACCAGATGGCCTCCGGCGAGCTGCCCAAGTGGGGCGACGGCAGCGTCCTGCCCCGCATGACCGACGCCAAGGAGTGGCCGTACCCGACCATCGCTGCCGAGGCCTTCGACCCGGCCGTACGGGACGGTCTCGTCGACTTCTTCCAGAAGGCCCTGCACCGCGACGCCGGCCGACGGTTCCCCGAGCTGAAGCCGATGCGGGACGCCTGGCGCAAGGTCTTCCTCGACGCCTCCCAGACCGTCCCGTCCAGCCACCGTTCCCGCCACCCGGCCCCCGCGACCACGGGGGAGGGGACCCCCGCCGGGGGCGCCGCCGCGGTGGCGATCGCGGACGCCGAGCCGGAGACCGCCGAGCAGCAGCGCGACCGCCTCGCCGCCGAGGTCACGCGGGATACTCCGCTGACGGTCTCCGGGCTTACGCCCGCCGCCCAGTCGTTCCTGTACGGCCTGGGAATTGCAACTGTCGGTGAACTGCTCGACTACAGCCGCCGCAAGCTCGTCAACGCCCCCGGCCTGGGCGCCAAGACCCGCAACGAGGTCCAGCAGCGGCAGCGCGAATGGGGCGAGCGGCTGCGCGAGATCCCCGTCTCGCCGCTCACGCCGAAGGGCCGGGCGGAGGCCAAGGAGGAGCTGGAGCAGCTCACCGCCGCCGAGTCCGCGTTGGCGGGCCGCCTCGCGACGGGTGAGTCGGCGGGCGCGCTGCCCGCCCGCACGCTGCGCTCGGTCAGCCTCGACACCCTCGCCACGGTCTTCGTGCCGGCCGTCAACAACAACGGCTCCAACCGCAACAAGGCGGAGATGGTGCGGCTGCTGCTGCGCCTGCCCGACGAGCACGGGGTCCTGCCGGACATCGGCGTCTGGCCCAAGCAGAAGGATGTCGCGGAGGGTCTTGGGCTGAGCCACGGCCGTATCCCGCAGATGCTCAAGGACGAGCGCAAGCGCTGGAAGGCGGAGCCCGCCGTCCGGGCACTGCGCGAGGAGATCATCGACCTCCTGGTGAGCATGGGGCGCGTCGCCTCGGCGGTGGAGATCGCGGATGCCTTGGCCGTCCGGCGCGGCACGCACCTCGCGGGGCGCGAGCAGCGGCGGGCCATGGCGCTGGCGGCCGTACGAGCCGTGGTCGAGGTCGAGCAACTGCTGCCGCAGGAAGCCGAGTTCCAGCACCAGCCGAACCGCAAGGCGACGGACGAGTCCCTGGGCGCCGGCCTGCTCGCCCTCGACGTGCGGGAGAACGACGGCCCGGACACCCCGACCGCGCCGGGCCTGCTGGAGTACGCGACCCGCCTCGGCAAGACGGCCGACCGGCTCGCCAGGCTGGACACCCTGCCGACGGCGGCGACCGTGCTGGCCGAGCTGGGCGCGTTGACGGTGCCGCCGGGCACGGTGGACTGGGACGAGCGGCGCATGGTGGAGCTGGCGGCCGCGGCCTCCGTGAACGCCGCCGCCACGCCACGCCTGGAGATCTACCCGCGTGACCTGTCGCTGGTCAGGGCGTTGCGCCTCACCCAGGCCGGGCTCGTCCGCTGGATCCCGGGTATGCCGGAGGGGCAGCAGCCGGGCCTGACCGGCGAGGCCGTGCACGAGAGGGTCCGGGCTCGCTTCCCGGAGATGGTCGTCCCCGACGGACGTGGCGGCACGCACCACGAACTGCCGACCGGCGGCCCGCTCACCAAGGCGTTGCGCGACGCCGGCTTCGAACTGTCGCTCAGCATGCACGAACGCGAGGGCGTGCTGCGCTACCTGCCCACGCGGGTGGACGACGCGTCGAGCTACCTGACGACGGGTGCCTGGCGGCAGTCGACGCGTACGGGTGCGGTGACGCGGTACGCCGACGACCCGCAGCTCGCGGGCGCGGTACGCGCGGAGGAACGGCTGCTCGCGTCGGCCCGCCGGGACGGGTACCGGGTGCTGACCGTACGGCAGCAGCTGGTGCGGGACGCGGTGCGGGAACTGGGCGCCGGGCGGCTCGGCACGGATGCGGTGTCGGTGACGGAGCTGTTCCTGGAGGCCCTGCACGCGCAGGTCACGCCGGGCACCAAGCCCACCTGGGAGACCCTGCTCAAGGCGGACGCCGCCGAGCCGGGTTCGAAGGGCGCGGTCCGGTTCGCGGAGTACGCGCGGACGGCATGGGGCGCGGTGGAACCCCGGATCACGGAGCTGCTGGGCAACGGTGGCGGGAGTGGGGCTGTTCCTGTTGGCCCTGCCGGTCCTGTGCTGCTGACGGAGGCCGGGGTGTTCGCGCGGTACGACGCGATGGGCGTCCTGGACCGACTGGCGTCGGCGGCCCGGCGGGGCGGGCGGGGGCTGTGGCTCCTGGTCCCGCAGAGCGACCCCTCACGCGAGCCTCGGCTCGGGCAGGTGGCCGTGCCGTACCAGGCCGGCCTGGGGGAGTGGATTCAGCTTCCGGACACGTGGGTGGGCAACGCCCATCGCGGGTCCGGCGAGATTGTGGCTAGCGCCAGTGGTGTCGAGGGAGACGCGAAGTGATCGACCGCAAGGCTCTGTTGAACGACCTGAAGCAGCAGGTCAAGGCGGTCGAGACCGACCTCGGGCGCCAGGTGAAGGCGCTGGGGGATGTCGGTGCGCGCTTGAGGGCCGAGTACGACCAGGCACGCAAGCTCGGGCGTACGGCGGCGACATGGACCTCGTGGCTGGACGAGCGGGTCACGCAGGTCGCGGTGGCGTGGGTGCTGGGTACTGTCTTCGTACGGTTCTGCGAGGACAACCGGCTGATCCCGGAGCCTTACCTGACGGGGCCGGACGGTGACCGGCGGGAGCTGGCGGAGTCGCGGTACGACGCGTATGTGGAGTCGGACGAGGATCCGACGTACCGGGGGTGGCTGGAGAAGGCGTTCGAGGAACTGGGGCAGGGGCAGGCGGGTCGGCTGCTTTTCGACAAGCGGCACAACCCGCTGTACCAGGTTCCGCTTTCGCATGACGGTGCGCGGGACCTGGTCGAGTTCTGGCGGGGGAGGGATGAGGCGGGCGTCCTCGTCCACGACTTCACCGACCCGCTGAACGAGGACGGCACGGAGGGATGGGACACACGGTTCCTGGGGGACCTGTACCAGGACCTGAGCGAGCTCGCACGGAAGACGTACGCGCTGCTCCAGACGCCAGAGTTCGTGGAGGAGTTCATCCTCGACCGGACGATGAATCCGGCTGTGCGGGAGTTCGGGTACGAGGAACTGAAGATGATCGACCCTACGTGTGGGTCGGGGCACTTTGTGTTGGGGGCGTTTCGGCGGTTGGTGCGGCTTTGGGGGGAGGGGCAGCCGGGGAAGAACGTGCATGAGCGGGTGCGGGCTGCGCTGCACTCTGTACACGGGGTGGACATCAACCCGTTCGCGGTGGCTATTGCTCGATTCCGGTTGCTGGTTGCGGCTATGGCGGCGGGTGGGGTGCGGACGCTAGCGGAGGCGGCGAAATACCAGTGGCCCATTTACATGGCCGTAGGGGACTCCCTGATCAAGTCCCGCTCTCAACAGGGCAACTTGTTCGGCGAGGCCGACGAAGACCTCGGGGACGAGCTGGCTGAGTTCAAGTACGCCACGGAGGACGTGCACGAGTACCAGGACATCTTGCGACCGGGTCGATATCACGTGGTGGTGGGAAACCCGCCTTACATCACCGTAAAGGATAAGAAACTCAACGAGCTGTATAGAGAGTTGTATCCGGCGTGCGCGGGTACATACGCGCTCTCGGTTCCATTTGCCCAGCGCTTCTTCGAACTGGCTAAACGGGGGGATGCTGAGGGGCGAGGCTATGGGTTGGTTGGGCAAATCACTGCTAACTCCTTCATGAAGCGTGAGTTTGGGGTAAAACTCATCGAGGGCTACTTCGCGCATGCGGTGGAATTGACTGAAGTCATCGACACTTCGGGTGCGTACATTCCGGGCCACGGGACGCCAACGGTCATCCTGGTTGGCAAGCAGCGGGGTGGGGACGCGCGGTTGCGAGTCATCCGGACCGTACGCAGTGTGCAGGCAGAGCCTGCCGCTCCAGAGAGGGCAGAGGACGGTCTCGTCTGGCGGGCCATCGTCGAGCAGATCGACAAGCCGGGCTCGGTGAGCCAGTGGGTGTCTGTGGATGACCTAGACCGTAAGAAGTACTTTGGCAGGCAGCCTTGGATCCTCGCAGACGGCGGCCTTGAGTTGGTTGAGCAGATCGCAAAGGAAAGTAAGCACTCTTTGAGGGCGGTAATTGAACCGCCTATCGGCCGTGCGATCCGGGCTGGTGCTGACGAGGCGTACATTCGCCCCTTGCGTAGTACTTACCGCACAGTTGCCAGCCGAGTTGGGTTGCGCCCCCTGATGGCGGGGGAAATCGTTCGGGATTGGAACGCCATTCCAGAAGAGGCGATTTGGTTCCCTTATGCTGACGAACTGACGCCCGGCGACATGGCGAGAGAACTGTGGCCGCTGCGACGGCTTCTTCAGGTGCGTCGGACCTTTCAAGGGGATATGGAGGATGCGGGTCTTCAATGGTGGGACTATATGCAGTTCACGCCTTCCGCTTACCGGACGGAACTGTCTCTATCGTTTGCTGAAGTGGCTACGCATAATCACTTCGTGTTGGACCGAGGGGGTAGGGTATTCAAGCAGACTGCTCCTGTCATCAAGCTCAGCCCCGACGCGGTAGAGGAGGAATACGTACAACTGCTCGGAATTCTGAATAGCTCAACAGCTGCTCTCTGGCTTAAGATGGCTTGCCATAATAAAGGGCGGCCTGGTGCTGAGCAGGCAGGTGCCGATGAGCCATGGGAGAATCGCTATCAGTTCAACGGGGCAAATGTCGAGCGAATTCCCCTCCCGATTTCCTATCCAGTTGTTCTGGGAAGAGAAATTGCGGATCTAGTGCAACAGTTTTTGGGATGCGGCCCTTCCGTAGTGGCAGCATCGGGGGTTCCAACGGCGCAGAGGCTCCGAGACGCGCGCGAGTCTTGGGAAGATATGCGTGGCCGAATGATCGCTCTTCAGGAAGAGCTGGATTGGAAGGTTTACTCCCTTTACGGGCTCATCGACCAGGAGCTCGTTGTCTCTGAGGGCGAAATCCCTGCGATCGATTCTGCTGAACGTGCCTTCGCGATCGTGCTGGCCCGCAAGTTGGAAGATGGCGAGATTGCCACTTCTTGGTTCCGCCATCATAATCACAATTACATTCCTACGATCGACACTCCCGCCGACTGGCCCGCCCCCTACCGCGAGATCGTCCAGAAGCGCATCGACGCCATCGAGTCGAACCGTGCCATTGGCATGGTCGAGCGCCCCGAGTACAAGCGCCGTTGGGCCACCGAAGGCTGGGACGCGCTTCAGGAGAAGGCCCTCCGCTCCTGGCTGCTCGACCGGATGGAGAACCGGGACCACTGGTTCGACGAGAACGGCCAGCCCACCATTCTCACCCTGGCCCGCCTCACGGACGCGCTCTCCCGTGATGAGGACTTCGTCTCCGTCGCCAAGCTCTACGCGCCCCGTAAGGAGCTAGCGAAGGTCGTCGCCGAGCTGATCACAGACGAGCATGTGCCGTTCCTCTCTTCCCTGCGTTACAAGCCCTCCGGGCTCAAGAAGCGCGCCGACTGGGAAGAGGTGTGGGACCTCCAGCGCAAGGAGGACGCCGCGCCCGATGAGCCAGCCAAGCGGAAGATCCGGGACTCCATCCCCGTGCCGCCGAAGTACACCTCGGCCGATTTCCTCCGCGCCTCCTACTGGAAGGCGCGCGGCAAGCTCGACGTGCCCAAGGAGCGGTTCGTCTCCTACGGGCAGACCAACGCCGCCACCCCCGAGCTGTACGGGTGGGCCGGCTGGGACCAGCGCGAGCAGGCGCAGGCCCTCGCCACATACTTCACCAACACCGCGCTGTCCACCGAGGAGATCACGCCGTTCCTCGCCGGCCTGCTGGAACTTCAGCCCTGGCTGTCCCAGTGGCACAACGAGTTCGACATGCTCTACAGCGGCTCCCCGGCGGACTTCTTCGCCGGTTACCGCCAGCAGAAGCAGGGAGAACACGGACTCACGGACGACGACCTCCGGGGCTGGCGTCCTCAGGCCGCGACCCGAGGTCGTCGCGCAGCAGTGAAGCAGTAGCCAGTAGTAGATCGAGGTCCGTCGGTTCATGGGCCACCCGGTGCGTGAGCGGGTGGCCCTGGGGCCGCACGTGCAGCTCCGCCCACACTGTCTTGCCCGGAGGGGCCCAACGAGGGCTGACACCCCAGTCGTCAGCGAGGGCGGCTACGAGCAGCAGGCCCCGGCCTGACTCGGAAAGCGAGTCGGTCGCCGGCGGACTTGCCGGGGGCTGTTTCTCCGCCCGGGTGTCGGTCACCTCGATGCGGAAGGTGTCCTCGGTCAGGGTGAGTTGTAGGTGGAAGTCCCGGCCGGGGATGTGGCCGTGGCGTACGGCGTTGGCGGTGAGCTCGGCCGTGATCAGCGTGAGCGTCTCGTTGACTTGGGTTGTGTAGGGGTGGCCCCAGTCGTTCAGGCGGTGCGAGACGAGTCGGCGGGCGAGGCGGGCACCGCGCGGGGTTGATGTGAAGCGCATGGTGAACTCGCGTTCGGGTGCGGGGTGCTGTGGCATATGCCCGTTCGGGGGAGTTGCTGACTTCATAGGGTCAACGATCACGAACTCTGCGTAGCGTTGACCAGGAGCGCTGCGCTGACGGGTACGGGCTGTACACGCGGGCGGTGCGCTTGTACCTGGTGGTGGGCGTGACCGGTTCCCGGGCCCCGAGTTGGCTGACTGGGGCGGTTGTACGAGAGGAGCTGCGGCGTGGACGACGAGGTTCAGCAGCCGGAGTACGAGGTCGGGACGGGCATGCTGTTCGTGTTCGGGCGGCAGTTGAAGCTGTTCCGGGAGCGGGCGGGGATGGACCGCGCGAGGCTCGGGTCGCTGACCGGGTACTCGGCCTCGACGATCGCGTCGTTCGAGCAGGCAAGACGTATTCCGCCGCCGAAGTTCATCGACCAGGCCGATGAAGTGTTGCAGGCTGGTGGGGTGTTGTGCGCGAGCAAGGAGGAGGTGGCTCGGGCTCAGTATCCGGCGTTCTTCCGGGACGCGGCCAAGTTGGAGGCCGAGGCCCTTGTACTGCACGTGTATGCCACCCAGGCGGTGCCAGGTCTCTTGCAGACCAAGGAGTATGCGCGGGCGGTCTTCGCCATGTGGCGACCGGAGTTGGACGAAGAGGTGGTTGAGCAGAGGTTGACCGCTCGACTGGCACGGCAGGAGATCTTCTCCCGGCGCCCGGCACCGCATCTGAGCTTCGTGATTGAGGAGGCCGTACTTCTGCGTCCGCTCGGCGGAGAGGCTATTTGGCGAAGCCAGTTGGAGCACCTCATGCTCCTCGCCGAGAAGCGGAACGTGGAGATCCAGGTGTTGCCGCATTCCCGTCAGGAGCATGCTGGATTGGCCGGTCCGTTCACCTTGATGGAGATGAAGGATGGGCGCAGGATCGCCTACGCGGAGGTGCAAGGCGACAGCCGTGTACACACGGAGCGCCAGAGGGTCCGGGAACTTGAACGTACCTACGGGACCCTGCGCGCGCAGGCCCACACTCCGGCAGAATCACGTGCATTGATCGAGAAGCTGTTGGGAGAGAGATGAGCGGGGATATCGCGAGGCTCGGCCTGGACGGACTGGCCTGGTACAAGAGCAGTTACAGCGCTGGCAATGGCGGCGAATGCGTCGAGGTCGCCACCCGCCCCGCCAGGGTCCACGTCCGCGACTCGAAGGACACAACCCGTGCCGCACTCGCCGTGGCCCCCACGGCCTGGACCGCGTTCATCGAGTTCGCGGCACTCTGACAGGCGCAGGGCCCTCGGCGGGTGTGCACGTGCCAAGGGCCCTGCGCTTGTCTCAGCAGGGGTCGGATCCTTCCGCGTTCGGCGTCAGGGCTACGGGCCCTTGCTCGCCATGGTCGCCATGGGGATGAGCGGCTGCCCCGTCGGGGCGCCGGTGTGCGAGTTGATGAGCGTCGTTCCTCTGAAGCATGGCCTGTCGTCCGGATCGGTCAGTGCAACGCACGTCGCGCCGCACTGATGAGACGGTGCGCGTCACCGCCGTACACCGCGGACTCCCGGAGCGTCCGCCAGGTGCGCAGATAGGTGTCCACACTGGCCTCGTCGTCGATCCACAACTCCGCGTGCCAGTTCTCGACGATCACCTTGCGGTCGTCGTAGATCCAGAAGGTGGTGGCCGGAGGGATCTTGAGGGCGGCGGAGAGCGGGATGATCCCCAGTTCGACCGTGGTGAGGCCGATGACTCCGGCGAGGCGGTCGAGCTGGGCGCCGAGCACCGACGGAGGGCAGATCTGGGCGTACAGAGCGGCTTCCCACAGGATGAGGTGAAAGCGCTTCGACGAGTCGTAGAGCGTTTCTTGCCGTTGCATCCGGGAGCGTACTGCCTGCTCGGTGTCGCGCGGTGATCTCTGTAGCTCCGCGTATCTCGTGAAGATCGACTGCGCGTAGTCCGGCGTCTGGAGAATCCCGAAAATCATGGACGACTCCCAGCCACGGAATACAGAGGCGTCGGCATGGGCGCGTAGATGAGTGTCCTGGACCGCCTTGTGCCCAGAGGCCAGCTGTCGCCGCCACGACCGGATGTGGGACTCGAAGCCCCGCAGCCGCCCGAGCAGTTCGTCGTACGCCCCCGGTTGGCCGGTTGCCTCCGCCCACCTGCGCAGGCAGTCGGGCGTTGGTGTTGTCCGGCCGTTTTCCAGCTTGCTGACCTTCGACTTGTGCCATCCGCACCTGTCGGCCAGCTCGGTACCGGTGAGACGACCGCCGGGGGCTGACAGCCGAAGCTCCCGGAGGCGTATCCCGAGAGCTTCGCGTGCCTTCTGGTAGTCCGTGCTCACCGGTACACACCTGTTTCTGTCACTCCTTCACGGCCGGGCCGGCCGCGAACTCCTCGTACGGGACGGCGTGGTGCATGGCCGCGTCGCGCACCATGGAGTACCGCACCACCTTGGCGGGCTCCGTGATCAGTTCGACACCTACCAGGTCGTCGGCATCGTCGAACTTGAGCAACGCGACCATCCGCGAGTCGAAGATCCAGAAGTCTTCGAAGGGGAGGTTCAGCCGGTCGGCGTCGACGCGCCGGAGATTCATGATCCGCTCGCCGACAGCGCTGTTGCGGCGTGCGTTGTCGAGCAAGTACAGCTGACCTGTCGTGGGCGGGTTGTCGACGATGCGTACCCGTCCCACCCGCTTGCCGAGCGCGGCTTGTGCGCGCCGGTTGGCACACCATTCCGAGTCCTGGTCGTCCCAGTTCACCGGCTCACCTCGGGTGAACTGGGCGTAGGTCTCGGTGACCTCGTCCGACGCGTAGCGACGCCGAGTTTCCAGCCGCCAGGCTGTGTGCTCGAACTGGGTGAAGAGCCGGTCGAACTCGTCCAGGTCGATGAACTTCGCTTTGCGGGTCATGTCCTTGGGCCCCCAATCCACGAGGAGTTCGCGTGGCACCACGACCGGCACCTCGCCCTCGCCCAGGTGCCGGAGTCGGGCGATGTCCTCGGGGTCGGTGAGCGGCGGGCCGTGCACGATGACCTCGCCCGTGTCGAGGTCCTCATGGACAGACGGACACCCATTGACGCCGCTACCCGTCCCGTTGAAGCGCAGCCGTCGCACCATGAGTAGTTCCTTTCGCGGGGGATCGATGGGTCAAGCCTCCCCAAGGGCGGTGCCTCATGCGAGCTGTTCAGACGGGCCATATGAGGAACTTCGGGGAACTCACCCGCGAAGTCAAGCAACTTCGAGGAACTTCTCTGTCTCCCAGTCCCTGCCTTTCCTTACGGTCTCGTTCATGGCTACAGCGCAACAGGTTCAGGACGCCGATCCCTTCGCGGCCGTAGAGGCTTTGGAGGCGGGACTTTCTCAGGCAGGCCTCGTACTGCCCTCGCTCGCGATCGATGTCGGCTCGTGTGCCGTTGCGCCTGCCTGTGCCAGCTGCAACCGCCAGGGCTCCAACCAAGTCGCCCGTTCCGGCCAGGACAGCCAGTAGCCCTCGTCGGAGCGGGATGCAAGGCGCCCGTGTCGCGCTTCCAGCCCAGGAGAGGCCGACAGGCGGCACGGGCTCGCATCCGAACAAGCACGACCTTTGTCCGAAGGAGCAGTCCATGACCGTCACGCTCGACCGGCCCGTGAGCACCCGCACGCGGGACCCGAAGGAACTCCTCAACGCCGTCCAGCCCCGCATCAAGCACCTGACCATCAACGTGCTGGACGGCGGCATGACCCTCTGGGACCGCGAAGTGGCCCTGCTGCTGCGCGACCACACGATGGTCCGCGACATGGCCGAACGCGTCCTCGGCAACGCCGTCATGTACACCATCGGCTGCATGGAGCACCCGGAGGTCCATCTCGGGGTCGGCAAGCTCGTCGACATCGGCGTTCACCAGCTCATCCTTGACACACCCGTGTGGTGGGCCCTCTGCGAGGCGTACAACGCGGGCCGCTACAAGCACCACGCCCCGTTCATCGAGCGCCGTCGCGACGGTCTGTGCCTGCGCACGGCGGACTTCCTGAAGTCCATCGGCTTCGACATCGACGAGGAGCTGTGGGCGATCGACGGCACGGACTGCTCGCCGTGTGACAACAAGGTCCCCGACAGCCACTGAACAGTCCTACGCTGGCCCCTGTCCTCGGTCCCCAGGAGGACAGGGGCCAGCCCTTGCGAAGAGGAATCGACTTGCCCGCACAACACGACATCGCCGCCGAGACGGAGCTGTGGGACACCTTCGCCGCTTCCGCCTTCAAGGAAGACGCGGAGCCGGGCTTCTGCTGGACCCAGTACGCCGGTCACGGACCCGGCCCGGAGCTGCTGGGCGACCCGCGCTCCGTACTGGAGATCGGCTGTGGCACAGGCCGCACCCTCGCCCACCTTGCTGAGCGCGGCATCGCCGCTCGGGGTGTCGATCTGTCTCCCGTCATGGTCGAGAAGACCACCACGAAGTGGGACGGCACCGGCGCGGAGTTCGTGTGCTCCGAGGTGCTGGAGTACCTGAGCGAGCACGAGGAGGTGTACGACGCGGTCTACTCGATCTTCGGAGCCGCCTGGTTCACAGACCCGTGCCGTCTCTTCCCCCTTGTCCGCCAACGGCTCAGGCCCGGCGGCGTCTTCGTGTTCTCGCAGCCGCCGGCCATCCCCGGCGCGTACGGGCCGCAGGGCATGTACAAGGGAGGTTTCGCCGGGAAGGCGATGTTCACCTACCGCTACAGCTACCGCCCGGCCGTCTGGGAGCGCCTACTCACCCGGGCCGGGTTCGCCACGGCCGACGCGCGGGTCCTCGACGCGCCTCACCCCGGGCACATCGGGACGCTCCTCGTCCGCGCGGTCGCTCCGTGACGGACAACGGGCGAGCGCGTCTTCGTGCTTCGATCCGCGACGGCTCGTCCGAGGAGTCGGCGGGCGAGGCGGGCCCCGTGTGGGGTTGAGATGAAGGGCATGGTGAACTCCCTTTCGAGTGCGGGACGCTGTGGCATGTGCCGAGGGCCCAGTGCATGTCCGCCTCCGCAGCACTTTTAGCAGCCCTCGCGCCTTGCTCGCCGGGTGCCGCGCAGGCGCTGGCTGCCACGGCGATCAACGTCCGCCCAGAGACGCTCGATTCACAACGGCGGTCGCTGTCCCAAGTGACGATCGACATCGTGATGCACCCAGCCCGCACGCCACTGCCACTCACATAACGAGGCCCGAACGGAGCTGACACAGTAGGGCCCTTGGGGCACGGAGCTACTGTAAGTTCCTGCTATGAAACAGGGCAAAGACATCGAGAACCCCGAGTCGCGCTTCTCCGCGGTGCTGCTGGCGGCAGCGAAGCTTCCCGGCGTGCGTATCAACAGGGAGACGTACCTCCGAAGTGCGCTGGCTCGGCACTGCTCCGAGGACGACATCCGGAGAGCGATAGAAGAGACCCCCGCTGCGGCAGGCATCCCTGTCGAGGTTCTCGACAAGGTGGCCAACGACTCCATCCGCTTCGAGACCGGCAAGGTCAGCGCTCTCTCCGCCGCTGCCGGGATCCCCGGCGTCCTCGCCCTTCCCGCCACAGTGCCCGCCGACCTGGCCCAGTACTTCGGCCACATGGTGCGTATCGCGCAGAAACTCGCCTACCTCTACAGCTGGCCCGACCTGTTCTCCGACGACGGCGATGACGTCGATGACGCGACCATGGGGGTGCTGACGCTGTTCTTCGGCGTGATGTTCGGCACCCAGTCGGCGAACACCGCCGTGGGGAAGGTCGCGGGGATGATGTCGAAGCAAGTAGCCAAGAAACTGCCCCAGAAGGCACTCACCCAGGGTGTCATCTACCCGATAGTGAAAAAGGTCGCGGCTTACCTCGGCGTCCAGATGACGAAGCAGTCCTTCGCGAAGGCCGTCTCGAAGGCCATCCCTCTCGTCGGGGCCGTTGTCTCCGGCGGGCTCACTCTTGCGACCTTCCTTCCGATGGCCAAGAGGCTCAAGAAGCACCTCGCCGGCCTGCCGCTGGCGGAGCCGTCGCGCCGAGTGATGGATGGGGAAGTCGTGGAGGGCGAAGTCGTGGAAGACCACGGACCTTTCGCCCCAGCACACGCTGACCAGCACGGCGCGGACACCACTGCCATCAAGCTGGAGGAACCTCAGTCATGACAGGGCGAGCGCTCTCCTGAATGCCGAAGGGGTGGCCCGAGGCGGCGTGCGTTCTCGTCATCGCCGCCGGGGGCGGTGATCTGTTGGTATGAGGGCTCGCTCGGCACCCCGCCTCCCTGATCACCGCGAACCGCGAAAACAAGTCTGAGCGCCGGACACCTGAGGCGGGGCCAGGGTGACGATCTCCCGGTCGAAGAAATCGTGGAATCCCTCACCACGCTCATAAAGCGCATCGAATCCGGCGTTCGTTTCCCGGATCAGTGAGCGGTCGGTGTAGCGGTTGGCTCCGGCCGCATTTCCGTCCTCGTCGTAAACGACCTCATACATGACCGCATCGCCGAGAATCACTACTTCTGGAACCGGGCGACTCCGCTCGATGTCCGAAATATCGCGAGCGTCGAGAACCCTGATGTCGTCGCCCACGTCCACACGCACACGCAGGACGAACAACTCCCATTGCACATACGGCGTGACCGGGAATTCCACGACCCGGAGGCGGCGGTGTGTGACGCCCAGTTCCGACGCCCGCCGGATTTCCCGGGCGTAGTCCTCACGCCTCTCGTCGGCCAGGGACAGGGCCCTCTCCCAGTCGCCGTCGGCGAAGGCCTCCCAGCTCGGGAAGCCGCGCTCCTTGAAGTGCTGGCCGCGCTCGAGCTTGTTGAGGAAGCCGATCCCGTTGGTGTAGAGCCGGCCCAAGTCCGCGTGGTACGTGGGGCGGTCAAGGCGTTCGGAGGTGCCGCCGGGGAAGGAGTCAAACACTGGGGATGTCCGGCTTCGCCGCGATGAGCATGTTCCTGGGGATGACCACGAGGCGTTCGTCCGACCCGATCGAGACCCCGTCGGGCAGGTTCCTGCCGAGTGACCGGGTGAGGTCCCGGCCGATGACGGCGATGTCGCCGTTGGTGAGTTCCCAGATGTCCGGGCAGTCAGGAGTTCCGGTGGTGTTTCCGAGTTCCTGGGGTGTTTTTCCCAGTCGCTGTTTAAAACCTGTGTCCGGATCCGCTTCCCATGGCCTGGCCATTTCCCATCGCCCCCTCGATCTGTCGGGATGCCTCACTGTAGCGTGCAACTTGCCTGTCTGACGATGTGTTGGAACCAGCCCACTGGGGTAATGGCGAGGATTGGCTCCTCCTCGTCTCATGTCGCTCAGGGCTGGAATGATATTGATCGGAAAGAAAATCATGTCAACGCCTGACAGGTGGCACTTTCCATCTGTGCTGTCGGAAAATCGGGTGAACGGAGGGGCGGCTGTGGACTCAGAAGTGACCCTGCTCGCGCAGAGCGCGGGGGCCACCTTGGTCACGTTGATGGCGACCGATGCCTGGCACCGTGTGCGGGACGGGATCACACAGCTCTGGCGCCGGACACAACCCGAGCGCGCCGAGATCGTCGCCGCCGAGTTGGAGGCCGGCCGCGAGGACGTGCTGACCGCCGTGGCGGCCGACGACCAGGAGACCCTGGACGAACTACGCCTTCAGTGGCAGGGGTTGGTGCGGCGGCTGCTCGTGGCCCGGCCTGCCGCCGTCGAGGAGATGCGCGCGCTGCTGGACCAACTCGATCCAGGTGGCTCGGCCGCCCGGCAGATCACCCAGCACGCCACCGCGTCCGGTCAGGCCAGGGTCTACCAAGCCGGACGTGACCAGCACATCGCAGAGCGATGACGGGCGGGACGGGCGGGACGGACGGCCACGCCGAGGACCAGGGACGTGTCTACCAGTCGCGGGGCGACCAGCACATCAGCGAGCACCACTACTACGGCGGGGACGGGCCGGAGCTCGGCGGGCCGGACTCGGTGCGTCGCCCGGCGGTCGGCCGGCTCCCCGTCGCGCTGCGCGACCGCAGCGAGGTGATGGAGCGCCTGCGGGCGAGCGTCGAGGCGGAGCGCGGCGGGCAGGTCTACGTGCTGTACGGCATGGGCGGCTCGGGCAAGACGGCCGTCGCCTGCGCCCTGTTCCAGGAGGTCACCGGAGAACAGGGTCGGGTGGGCCTGTGGGTCAACGCCTCCGACCGTGCGAGCCTGCGCGCCGGCATGCTCGCCGTCGCCGCGGACCGAGGGGCGGGTGACGGCGAACTGCTCGCCGCACGCAACGGCCTCAGACCTGCCGCCGATCTCGCCTGGACGTATCTCGACCGTTCCGCCGAACCCTGGTTACTGGTCCTGGACAACACCGACGAGCCGGAGATCCTGCGGGACGGCAACTGGTTGCGCACCAGCCCGCGCGGCACCGTGCTGGTGACCACACGGCGAGCGGCGGCCCGGTGGTGGCCGGGCGCCGAGCTGCAGTACATCGGCGTACTGCCACGGGAGGACGCCGCGCTCGTGCTGCGCGATCTCGCCCCGCACAGCGGTACGGCGGAGCAGGCGGCGCGGGTCGCGGACCGGCTCGGGCGGCTGCCCCTCGCCCTCACCCTGGCGGGCGGATTCCTCTCCCACCAGGTCATCGACCCCTGGACGCTGGACGTCTACGGGGACCAGCTCGACGGAGACGAACGGGTCCAGCTGATCGACCGGGGTGCCGACGCGCTGTCCGAAGCGGACCCCCGGCATCTGGTCGGCCTGACCTGGCAGCTGACCCTCGACGCGTTCGAGGCGCGCGGGCTGCCCGAAGCGGCGGCCCTGCTCAGACTGCTGGCCAGGTTCGCCGCCGAGCCGCTGCCGCTGACCCTGCTCAACCACGCCGACATCGGCGCCGTACTGCCTCGTGCCCGAACCGAGACAGCGCTCAGAGCCCTCCTCGACCAGTCGCTGTCCGAACTGGTCGACGCCGCCGGCGCGCGCTGCGTACAGAGTCACGGCATCCTTCTCGACAGCGTCTCGGCGGCGACCCCCGCGGACCTGGTGCCCGCCCTCGACACGACAGCCGTCCGGCTGCTCGACGCGGCCGTGCCCGCCGTACCCGACGCGGGGCCGCACGATCCGCGACTGCGCCTGCTGGTACCGCACGCGCTGGCCCTGCTGGGGCACATCGGCGGGCCGTTCGCCGCCGACGCCCTGGCCGTCGCGACCCGGCTGTCGGTCGCCCTGCACCGGACCGGTGACTACCTCTCCGCCTGGGAGACCGCCCGAAGCGCGGCGGAACTCGCACAGCGACTCCTCGGCGCGGACCACCGTACGGTCCTCGCCGCCCGCTCCAGGGCGGGGCGGGCACTGTTCCGGCTGGGCAGGTACGCCGAAGCCGAAGCGGCGCTCCGCGCGGTCCGGGAGGCCCAGGAGCGCCTGTTCGGCGCCGAGGACCCCGACACCACGGACAGCGGCTACGGCCTCCAGCTCGTGCTGGCGAACCTCGGCAGACGCGAGGAATCCGTCGCGCTGCTCCGCGACACCGTCGCCGGGCGGCGCTCGGCGCTGGGCCCCACGCATCCGCTGACCCTGCGGGCCCGCGCCGGCCTGCTGGAGATGCTGCCCGCCGCCGACGTGGTCACCGAGGAAGGCGGCACACTGCTGACGCTGCCGTCGGAATGCGAGCGGTCCCTCGGCCCCGACCACACCGTGACACTGGGCGCCCGGCACAACCACGCGTGGGCGCTCTACCTCCTGGGCCGCTTCGACGAGTCCGACCGTGAGATCCGGCGGGTCGCCGAGACGTATGTGCGGCGCTTCGGGCCCGAGTACCCGATCGTGCTCGCCGCCCGGCAGCTCCTCTCCCGGACCCGGGCCGCGCTCGGCCATGTGGAGGAGGCGATCGAGCTGATGACCGACGTCGTCGCACGACGGGAACGCGGCCTGGGCCCCGATCACCCCTTCACGGTCGCGGGCCGGCGGCTCCTGGACACGTACCGATCGGGCCGATGACGTGACGGCGCGTGCCGCAAGGGCGAGCGGTGACCTCAGTAGTGGTAGCGGGCCTTGAGGATCTTGACTTCCTTCTCGTCCACCCGGTAGACGAGCCGGTGCTCGTCGTCGATCCGGCGTGACCAGTAGCCGGACAGGTCGCCCTTCAGAGGCTCCGGCTTGCCGATGCCGGTGAAGGGGGTGCGCTGGATCTCGGCGATCAGCCGGGTGATCCTGCGGGCCATGGCGCGGTCCGAGCTGAGCCAGAACAGGAAGTCCTCCCATCCGGCCGGGTCGAAGTGGACGCTTCTCACCCGTCACCCGCCAGCTCTTCCAGCTCGGCCATGGTCCTGGTGATCACGGTCTCGCCGGACCGGTCCCGTGCGATGGCTTCCATGAGGCTGCGGGCGTTGGCGGGAGAGCGCAGCAGGTAGACGGTCTCCTGCCAGGAGTCGTAGTCCTGGGCGGACATCAGCACCGCGTCGCCGTTCTTGGAGCTGATACGCACGGGGGTGTGGTCGTCGTTGACGCGCTTGATGAGCGGAAAGAGATCCTTGCGGGCCTCGCTGGCGCTTATGGTCATCTGCGGCACCCTCTCCTGGTGGTACTGGAAAACGGTACTGCAATGGTACGAGTTTTTGGTACGGGTCGCGGAGCGAGACGTCTTCGGCAGCCCCGATCCGATTCCGGTGGCCGGGGGCGCGAGGGCCGCCGGTTGATCGATCGGTATGAAGGCGGGTATACAGCGCAAGGGGGAGTAAGCGCCTGCCCGGCGGCCGGAAGCTTCCGGTGCGGGTGGGTAGCAGCCCGCCTTCGCTGTGGTCGGTCGGCTTCGCTGTCCCCGTCGGTCGGCCGAACAGGCAGCGGACATCCCGCACGATCGAGGACGAGCGGTGGCGGAGACCACCAGATGGAGAGCGTGACCGGTAATGGCCCAGCAGCCGCCCCTCCTCCGCGATGTCATCGACATCAAGGAGAACATCTCCACCTCGGACTTCGTGCTGTCCCTCGCCGAGGCGACGACACCCGAAGGCGCCCAGAACGCGCTCAAGGACTACGTCGTCACCGAGAGACTGCTGGAGAACTTCGACGAGGCGCTGGCGCTCATCAAGTCCTCGCTCGACGGGCACCGGTCCAAGGCGGCCTACCTGCACGGTTCGTTCGGTTCCGGTAAGTCGCACTTCATGGCCGTGCTGTACGCGCTGCTCAGCGCCGACCCGGCAGCCCGTGCCCGCACCGAGTTCGACCCGGTGCTGACCAAGCACGAGTGGCTGACCACGGACGGCAAGAGGTTCCTGCTCGTGCCGTACCACATGCTCGGCGCGAAGGCCCTCGAACAGCGGGTGCTCGGCGGGTACGTCACGCACGTCAAGAAGCTGCACCCGGACGCCCCGACCCCGCAGGTGTACCGGACCGACTCCCTCTTCGCCGACATCCGCGCCAACCGTGCCACCTACGGCGACGAGGCTGTCATCCGCGGCCTGGGCGGCGGCGACGCGGGCGACGGCGAAACGGACGAGTGGGGTGAGGGCTTCGCCTGGACCCCGCGGCTCCTCGACACCGCCCTCGCCGCCGAGGAGAACCACGAGGGGGGCACCCCGCTCAACCTCCGCAATCCCTCCACCCCGGCCGAGTTGCGCGCGAAACTGGTCAACGACGCCGGCACCAACCTTTTCCCCGGCTTCGCCAAGAACGCCGTCGAGAACGAGCACGGCTTCATCTCCCTGGACGCCGGTCTGTCCGTCATCGCCGAGCACGCCAAGTCGCTCGGCTACGACGGCCTGATCCTGTTCCTGGACGAGCTGATCCTCTGGCTCGCGACCCTCATCCACGAGCAGAAGTTCGTGGCCCGCGAGGCGAGCAAGATCACGAACTTCGTGGAGGGCGGCGACGCCCGCCGCGCCATCCCCGTCGTGTCGTTCATCGCCCGCCAGCGCGACCTGCGTGAGCTCGTCGGTGAAGAGGTGTCCGGCGCGGCGGAGGCCTCCATCCAGGACACCCTGAACCTGGCCTCCGGCCGGTTCGACAAGATCACCCTGGAGGACCGCAACCTCCCACAGATCGCCCACGCGCGCATCCTCAAGCCGAAGGACGCCGAGTCGGAACGGCTCATCGACGCGGCCTTCGAGCAGACCAAGCGGGTCGGCACCCAGGTCTGGGACACCCTCCTCGGCTCGGAGAAGGGCACGACCGGCGCGGACGCGGAGTCGTTCCGGCTGACGTACCCGTTCTCGCCGGCGTTCATGGACACCCTCGTCCACATCTCGTCCGCGCTGCAGCGCTCACGTACCGGTCTGAAGCTGATGGGCGAACTCCTCGCCGACCACCGGGGCGAGATCCGGCTCGGGCAGCTCATCCCCGTCGGCGACCTCTACCCGGTGATCGCCAAGGGCGGCGACAAGCCGTTCACCGACAGCCTGAAGGTCGTCTTCGAGGCCGCCGACAAGCTCTACAAGACCAAGCTGCGACCCTACCTGCTCAGTTCGTACGACATCACCGAGGACGACGTCGAGCAGTACGTCAACCGGCCCGACGCCATCACCGACCCGCAGCGCCTCAACCGCTGCCGCATGTTCGTCGGCGACAACCGGCTCGTGTGCACCCTGCTGCTGTCGGCGCTCGCGCCCAGCGTGCCCTCCCTGGCCGAGCTGACCATCCGGCGGCTCGGCGCGCTCAACCACGGGTCGGTCCTCGCGCCGATCCCGGGCGCCGAGGTCGGCATCATCAAGAACAAGGTCGCCGAGTGGGCGGCCCGGTTCCCCGAGATCAAGGAGACCGGCACCGACGCCAACCCCGGCGTACGGCTGGAACTGTCCGGCGTCGACGTGGACTCCGTCATCGCCAACGCCCAGGTCAACGACAACCCCGGCAACCGGGTCGCCCTCGCCCGGCGTCTGCTGTCCGAGGAACTGGGCGTCGAGCACGGGCAGTTGAGCGACCAGCTCGGCTTCACCTGGCGCGGTACCTCCCGCACCGCCGAGATCGTGTTCGGCAACGTCGCCGACGAGGACGAGCTGCCCGACCACGACCTGATGCCCCAGGAGGACGGTCGCTGGCGTATCGCCATAGACCTCCCCTTCGACGAGGGTGAGTGGGGCCCGGTCGAGGACGTCAACCGCATCCGGCGGCTGCGCGAGCGCCAGCAGGGCGAGCGGTCCCGTATCGTCGCCTGGCTGCCCGCCCATCTGTCCGCGCAGCGCTTCGCCGACTTCCGGCGTCTCGTCGTCATCGACAAGGCCCTCGCCGACGAGCACCGCTTCGACACCCAGTACGCGGGCCACCTCAACGCCGACAACCGCAGCCGCGCCAAGGGCCTCCTCGAAACCCAGCGCGAGGCTCTGCTCAAGCAGGTCAAGGGCGCCTTCAAGCAGGCGTACGGGCTCGCCCAGAAGCAGGCCGCCGACGTCGTACCCGACTTCGACGACCACCTCGTCCCACTGCCCGACGTGGACGGCCTCACCCTGTCCTTCGGGCAGAGCCTGCACGACGGCATCCGGCATGTCGCGGGCAAGCTGCTCGCCCACCAGTACCCGGCGCACCCCGACCTCGACCCCGACGGCACCGGCACCGCCGTCAAGTCGATCGACACCAAGAAGGTGTTCACCCACGTCCGGTCCGCCGCGGAAGCCCGTGACGGCCGGGTGGAGGTCCCGGCCGCCGACCGCAAGCTCATGCAGCGGATCGCCGGACCCCTGCGCCTCGGGCAGCAGAAGGAGGCGTACTTCGAGCTGTCCCGCTACTGGGCCGACCACTTCCGCCAGCTCGCCAGCGCCCAGGGGGTCACCGGGGACCTGTCCCTGATCACCCTCACCGACTGGACGGACAAGCCCGACCCGCGCGGTCTGCCCGACTTCCTCGCCCGGCTCGTCGTCGCCTCCTTCGCCGAGATGGACGACCGGGTGTGGGTGCGCGGCGGCACCGTACTCGACCCCGCGCCCGAACTGTCCGCGATCAAGGACCATGACGCGCTGCGCAGCCAGCCGCTGCCCGCCGAGTCCGACTGGGACACGGCACGGCAGCGCTTCGAGACGATCTTCGGGCAGAAGGCTCCCGCCCTGCGGCGCGGCCGCATGGTCAACCAGTTCGCCCGCCAGATCATCGAGGCCGCCCGCGCCCACCGGGACCACGCGGCGGACCTGGTGCACCAGCTGGAGGCCCACGCCTCCTTCCTCGGCCTCGACCAGACCGCCGACACCGGACGGCTCGCCCTCGCCCGCCGCTCCCTGCAACTGCTGGACGCGCTCACGGCGGAGGCCGGCAAGGGCGCGGCCGGGGCGAAGAAGACCGTGGAGGCCCTCGCCTCCTTCGACCTGGGCGAGACCAGCGCCGACCGGTACGGCACCTCCGTCAAGCAGGCCCGCGGCGTCGCGGAGGCCGTCGCCTCCGCGCCCTGGAGCACCCTCGAACTCGCGGCCGGACTCGGCCCCGAGGGCGCGGCACTGCTCGACTCGCTGCGCAACGTGGCCCGCGACGACCAGCGCACCGCGGACCTGCGCGACGCCCTGGCCCGCACCCAGCGCGAGGTCGTCGCCCTGGTGAAGCGCAGCCAGGCCGCCGCCACCCCGCCGCCCGCGCCCGTCGCGCCCCGGCGCACGGCCGACGACCTGTCCCTGAACACACCGACCAGCGACCCGCGCATCCCCTACGCCCCCCAGGAGAGCCCCACACCGGCTTCCTCCGGCGGCTCCGCGCGAACGGCCGGTGGCCGCCGTACGACCGCGGCACGCGCCGCCGCCGACCTCCAGGCCGAACTGTCCGAACTGGCCGCCCGCCACCCCGACGCGACCATCGAGATCACCTGGAAGGTCGTCGAATGACGGACACCGTCGCCGCCGTCCCGGGCGCCGTCCGGCTGAACACCGCGACCGTCACCCAGTACCTGTCCTCGCAGTCCTCCCTCGCCACCTCCCTCACCGGAGACGGCGGGGGCAGGCGCCGGGTCGTGCTGCTGCGGTCCGCGCCCCAGTGGGACGGGCCCGCCGAACCCGCCTGGGGCGAGGGCCGGACGGCCGGCGTCGCGGTGGCTCCCTCACCGCTCGCCGTCCACGAACTCGTCCTCGACCACCTGACGGGCCGGCGCCCCGGCCCCGCCGTCCTGGTCGTCCTCACCGACCGCGAGCAGAACGAACTCGACCCGGCGATCACCGCCCGCGTCCACAAGCAGCGCATCGACATGGTCGACAGCTGGGACGTCGTGCGGGAGGCGTTCGGCGCCCGGCAGATCGACCCGCGCCTGAAGGACGTCAACTGGGCCGCCGAAGCCCTGCTCGACGCCACCCCGCCCGGCGGCTGGCCGCCGGTGCCCGGCGGCTGGCTGTCCCGGCAGTACGCCCTCACCGCACTCGCCCAGCGCCGCCTGCGCCTCGGCCGCTACGACACCGAGGGCGGCACCCGACGCCCCGGCGAGGACCGGCTCGACGCGCAGACCCTGCTGCACTGGTCGACCCGGCCCGGAGCCCCCGAGCGGCTGCCGGGCCTGCGGGGTCCCGAGCGCGCCGGGCTGACCGACTTCCTCGGCGAGGAGGACCAGGCCGGTCTCGCCGGACGCGCCCTGCTCGCTCTCGTCGACGCCGAGCGCGGCGCGGACGCCGCCGCCTTCGGCCTCGTATGCGCGGTCCTGTGGCAGCACGCGGAGCCCGCCCCCGAGACGTACCAGGCACGGGGTCGTGCCGAACGCTACCTCGGCGATCAGCCCCCGGCCGTCGGCGAACAACTCGACACCCTGGTGGGCGTCTTCGGCCGGGCCGCCGAGGAGTACGTGAGCACGCTGCTGACGGCCGGCCACCGGGGCGGCGGCGACGCCGACCAGGCCCGCGAGGCGCGCCGCACCAGCGGCATCGTGCTCGACCGGGCCGCCGTCCTGGCCCGCCAGTTCGGCGCGGAGGCGGCCGTCGCGACGAGCCCCGTCCTGCGCGGCGGACTGGAGGCCCGGTTCACCGCCGTCGGCCAGGCACTCGCGGCGGGCGACGAGGCCGCGCTCACGGAGGCCGTCCGACTGCTCGCGGACCACCGGCTCGCCGCCGACCCGGAGGAGTCCGCCCGCATCGAACGCGCCCGCATGGGGCAGCGTCTTGCTCTCTGGCTGGCCACCGACCCGTCCGCCGACGCACCGACCGTCGCCGACGCCATACAGCGGCACATCGCCGAGACCGGCTGGGCCGACCTCGCCCTGGAACACATCGAGGCCGGTGGCGACCCGGACCCCGTCCTCAAGGTCGCCTACGACACGCTCGGCACGCGCGTCAGGGACCGGCGGCGGCAGATCGACGCGTCCTTCGCGCGCTCGCTGGCCGGCTGGACACGGGACGGCACCCGGCCCGGCGGCATGCTCACCGTCGAGACCTTCCTCGACCGGGTGGTCGGACCCGTCGTCCGGCGCGGGGAGGAGCGGCGGGTGCTGCTGCTCGTGCTCGACGGCATGAGCGCGGCCATAGCGAACGAACTCGGCGAGGAACTGCGCCGCTCCTGGGCGGAGTTCGACCCGCTGGCCGAGGACACCCCGCGTCGGCGGGCGATGGCCGCCGCCCTCCCCACCGTGACGGCCGTGTCCCGGACATCGCTCTTCACGGGCACCCTGATGAAGGGCGCCCAGGCCGACGAGAAGAGGATCTTCCCCGCGCTGAAGCTGTGGAGCGGGTCACCGGCCGCCGTCTTCCACAAGGACGACCTGCGCACCGAGACAGCGGGCGACACCTTCGGCCCCGCCCTCACGGAAGCACTCACCGACGGCAGGACCCACGTCGCCGTCGTCCTCAACGCCATCGACGACCGCCTCGCCAAGGAACAGAAGCTCGGTGACGGGGCCTGGCGGGTCGGCGACGTGCCAGGCCTGCGCGATCTGCTCCGGGTCGCGGCGGCCCAGGGCATGGCCGTCATCGTCACCAGCGACCACGGCCACGTCGTCGACCGGCACGGAACGAAGGCCGACGCGGCCACCGAGCCCGCGTCCGCGCGCCACCGCCTGCCCGGCGGCCCGCTCGGCGAACGAGAGATCGCCCTGTCCGGGCCGCGTGTGGTCTGGCCCGAGCCCGGCGCGTCCATCGTCGCGCTCTGGGACGCGGACTCCCGCTACACCGCCCTCAAGGCCGGCTACCACGGCGGGGCCTCCCTCGCCGAGTTCACCATCCCGGTGCTCGCCTTCCTGCCGTTCGGGGCGGAACCGCCCAAGGGGTGGCGGGAGTTGGGAGACCAGCGGCCACCCTGGTGGGCTTCGAAGGAGACGGGCAGGCCGGTGTCGGGCGAGCGTTCGGCTCAGCCGGCCGGCGCGGCTCCGAAGAAGGGCGCGGCGAAACCCCGGAAGAAGCAACCCGAGCCCGGGACACTGCCCGACGCGCTCTTCGACGTGGCGCTGACCACCGGAGGAGACGACGCCCTGCTCACACCGGTCGTCGTCTCCCGGACCGAGGCGCTCGTCACGGCGCTGCTCGACTCGGAGACGTATCAGGTCCAGCTCGAGGGTCTGGCCCGCAAGCCGCAGCAGGAGCAGGTCCACAAGGCCCTCGCCGCCCTGCTCGACGCGGGTGGCACATTGCCCGTGACCGCGCTCGCCCAGCGGGCGGGCATGCCCACCGCCCGGGGCGACGGCTTCGCCGCCGTCCTGAGGCAGCTCCTCAACTACGACGGCCTACAGGTGCTGGAGACCTTGCCGGACGGGCGCACACTACGGCTCCACGACGCGCTGCTGCGTGAGCAGTTCGCCCTGAGAGCAGGTTGACAGTGTTCGGGGTGCCTCCGGCGTTCGCGGCGAGGCACCCCGGAGCTGTATCCGGTGGCGTCCTGGGCCGAGCGGTGGGCTGCGAGGTGCCAGACGTCTGCGGCCCCACCACGCGGCACCCCTCTCCTGGTACTTCCACCCACCGCCTCAGGCTACGAACGCGCGCAGCAGCTTCGCGAAGGTGGTCAGCTCGTCGAGCAGCTCCTGCGGAAGCGGCTTCTCGTCGAAGTGGGCGATCCGGTTGCGGATGTCCTTCACTCGTTCCAGGCGGCCGATGAACCGTTCCCTGGGCATGTTGGGCCACTTCAGGGCTTCCCAGTTGGCATCGGCGCGCTGGGCCAGCGATGTCTTCGTCTGGTCGCCGTCAAGGAGTCTCAGATAGTCGCCGAACATGAGGTCGGAGACCTGGCCGGTGCGGTGCTCGGCCTTCTTGTTCGTCTGAACGGCTTTGATGGTCTCCTCGTCCAGTGCCGCGCCCAGGCAACGGCGCAGCAGGGACTCGATCTCCCCCACGATGAAGAAGGGCCGTGCCGCGCCCTCGAAACGATCCGTGACGTCGGCGGCGGTGACGACGCCCGAGAGGCAGCCGTCGTCGCCGCGGACCAGGACGTAACCGTGTTCGCGGATGACCGGCAGGGCTGAGAAGAACTCCTGGCGGGTGTCGGCGACCGGGAGGGAGTCCTTCTCCATCGCGTTGTCCAGCGTCGGCTGCTTGCCCGCCTCGTACATCTTGGCGACAGACCCCCAGGTGACCACCCCGTGGATCTGCGCCATGCCGGTGGTCACCGGGACCTGCGCGAGGCCCTTCGTGCGCATCAGGAATGTGGTCTGCGCCAGGGGCGTTCCGGGACCGACGGACACCAGGCCGCGCCGTGCCGACGGGATGTCCCCGAGCAGCAGACGCTGTGGAAGGGCGGCCGAGGGCAGGGCCTCCTCCGTCTCGTCCTCCTCCGCGTCGGCGGGGGCGGCCTGCGCCGGAATGGACGCGAGCGGCACCACGTCGACGTTGCTGCGCAGGCCGCAGACAGCGAAGTCCGGCAGTGTCGTCAGCCCGGCGTCCGTGAGCGCCTGAGAGATGCGGTGCACCGTCCGGTGATCGCGGACTCTGACCTGGAACAGGTCGAGGATGTCCTGCACGGGCACGGTGCTGCCCTTGAGCGCGGCGAGGTCGTGCCCGTTCGGTGCGGTCGTCATCGGGCGTCGCCCTCCGCGAGGTCACGGAGCATGGTCCTCTTGCCCATGGCGGCGTGTACGAGGTCCTGCAACTGCTTGGAGCGGTCGTTGTAGAACCGTTCGTAGTCGTTGTCGCGGAGTGCTTCCGCATCGATGAGGTGGGTGGCGAGCACATCGTCGAACCACTCGGGGCGCATGTCGGAGGCGGCGACCATCGTGGACAGGTAGGACGCCGGCGCCCCGGTCATGTCCAACGCCGCGCGGTAGGACAGAGGGGTCTTGTTCACGATGGAGTTCGTCGGCAGGTCCTGGCTGTTGCCCCTCCGGAACCAGGTCTTGGGGAAGATCTGCCGGACGTCCACGCTGTACTCGTCCAGCCTGCCGGGCTTGAGCGGGCTGTCCGTGTAGTGCCAGTCCACCGCCCCCTGCTTGACCAGCAGGGCGTAGATGCCCTTGTACGCGGCGCTGTTGCGGGTGGTGAGGCTGTCGAGGCGGTCGGCGAAGAAGAACGCGTCCGTGACGGTGTCGGGCGCTCGGTCGTCCTGCGCGATCCAGGGGACCAGCTGCTCGACGTCACGGGTGAAGCGGGTCTCGGTGGAGCCGCCGTACATCTCGCCGAGGACTCCGCACCAGTACCACTGCTCGGTCTTCTCCTCCGCTCCCAGGCCGTCCAGCGCCGTGTCGAGGATGGCACGGACGGCCGCGAGCGGGACGAGCTGCGTCTTGTACGGCAGGTCGCTCGGGCGGACGATGCACTGCCGTTCCAGGAAGTCGCCCACCCAGACGAAGGCTTCCGCGAGTTTCGGCGCCAGCCGGACGAAGTCGGCCAGCGGGAGGTCCAGCAGATCCCGGCGCTTGCACGACACCGTCGCCCCCGTGCCCGACTGCTTCCGCTCCCAGGTGCGTACCAGGGCGATGGCCTGCAGGAAGTCGATGCTGCTCAGCCCGTTCTCGATGCCGCCGTCCAGACGGCCGAAGACCGGGTACTTGGCCGCCAGCGCCTGCTTGATCTCCCGCCACACCTCGGGGAGCTGGTAGTAGTCCCCGGTCCGGTCCACGTACTCGGGGTCCCCGGCATAGGTCGCGGTGAGCAGTTCGAAGACGTTCAGAGGTACGCCGCCCGTATTGACGCGCTCGAACACCGCGCACACGGCGTCCATGGAGGTGGTGGCGGCAAGCCGGATCATCGGGACCTGGAAAGCGCGGATCTGCTGGAGGACCAACTCGTCGAACTGCCCCCACAAGTTCCAGTTCCGGTCCTCGTCCGCCTTGACGTACGACATCATCCACTGGTTCACACGCTGGGCGTCGAAGACGAGATGCAGAGGGAAGGCACCGGCCGCGCACTCGTTCTCCGTAGTGCTCAGATCCAGCACCACCGTGCGGTTGAAGTCGGTGCGGAGCACCTTGTCCGCCGGGACGGACAGGATGGCCTCGTCGCGGTCCGCGGCCGGGCCGACCGCCTTCGCGATGTCGACGTAGTACCACCGCTCGATGGGCTTGTTGCGGGCGTCCGCGGTCTCCACCGGGGCGTCCAGCCACAGGGCCTGGAAGAGGGAGGTGAGGCGCTGCTGCCCGTCCAGCAGCAGGAGGTCCGCGGCCGGATCCCCGTCCGGGCGTGCTCCGGTGAGCGTCCGGGAGCGGAATCGGGTGGCGCCGCCGGTCTGCAACGTCATCACCACGCCGAGCGGATAGTCCAGCGTCACCGTCGCGATGATCGCGCGAATCCGGTCGTCGTCCCACTTCCAGTTCCGCTGGAAGTCGGGCAACTGTAAGGAGCCCGACGCCACATCCGCGAGTACGTCCTTCAGTTTCACATTGTCGAGTGCCGCCACGTTCGTCCCACTCCCACCCCGGTGTATGTACGGAGAGTGATTCCAGCAGCGTCTATGGGTGACCGTCAACCGATTCAACGAAGTAGGCGCCCTGCCACGGCGCCGCGTACGGCGCGGACCGATCGATGGCCGCCTTTCGGTCCCCGTACGGGCGTGCCGGTGGAAATGGAAGACTGGCTGCCGTGAGCACCACCGGATCCCAGCGCCCCGCACAGGTGAGCGCCGCCCGCCGCCGCACCGTCATCGACGCGTTGCGGCGCGGTGCCGTACCCGACAGCGGACTCGACCTGCTGGCCACCGGACTCGACCGGTTCGAAGCGGCCCTGGACGCGGAATTGGACGCCGTGGCGTCCGGAAGCTCCGTGTTCAAGGCCGTGCGGGGTGAGTACGGGTCCGGCAAGACGTTCTTCACCCGCTGGCTGGGAGAGCGGGCCAAGCGCCGCAACTTCGCCGTGGCCGAGATCCAGGTCTCGGAGAACGAGACCCCGCTGCACCGGCTGGAGACGGTCTACCGGCGGCTCACCGAACGGCTCACCACCTCCAGTTTTCCGCCCAGCGCGCTGCGGCCCGTGATCGATGCCTGGTTCTACGCACTGGAGGAGGACGCCCTCGCGGCCGGCGCGACCGAGGACGAGCTTCCGGCCGAGGTGGAGAAATTGCTTGCCGCCCGGCTCGCCGAGGTCTCCCGGCACGCTCCGTCCTTCGCCACCGCTCTGCGCGGCTACCGGGCCGCCCTCGCGGACGGCGACGAGGCGACCGCCGCGGCCGTCCTGGCGTGGCTCGGCGGCCAGCCGCACGTCGCGGCCTCCGCCCGCCGGACCGCCGGGGTACGCGGCGACCTCGACCACTTCGGCGCCCTCGGGTTCCTGCAGGGGCTCCTCACCGTGCTGCGCGACTCCGGGCACACAGGGCTGTTCGTCGTCCTCGACGAGGTGGAGACGCTGCAGCGGGTCCGGTCGGACGCCCGCGACAAGGCACTCAACGCGCTGCGGCAGCTCATCGACGAGGTCCACTCGGGCCGCTTCCCCGGCCTCTACCTGGTCATCACGGGCACCCCGGCCTTCTACGACGGTCAGCAGGGCGTGCAGCGTCTGGCCCCGCTCGCCCAGCGGCTGGCCACCGACTTCACCACCGACCCGCGCTTCGACAACCCTCGCGCCGTGCAGATCAGGCTTCCCGGCTTCAACCAGGATTCCCTGGTCGGACTCGGCCTCACCATCCGTGACCTGTACGCCGATGCCGCAGAAGCGCCGGAGCGCGTGCGGAAGGCGGTCGACGACGTGTACGTCGCCGACCTCGCGGTGGCCGTCGGCGGGGCGTTGGGCGGGAAGGTCGGCGTGGCCCCCCGGCTGTTCCTGAAGAAACTCGTCGGAGACGTCCTCGACCGCGTGGACCAGTTCGACGACTTCGACCCCCGGCAGCACTACCGGCTCACCGTTTCCGGCAGCGAACTCACCGATGTCGAGCGGAACCTGGCCGCCACGGTCTCCGGAAACCCTGCGTCGGCCGATGACATCGACCTGGAGCTGTGATGGCGGACGCGGGACTCCCGGCCGGGAGGACGGGTGACGAGCATGCCGACGTTCTGGACCGACTCGACGCCGTCGTCCTGCATCACATCGTCAACACCCTCGGCTGGCCCGATCTGCGTCCCCTGCAGCGTGCGGCGATCACGCCGCTCATGGAGGGACAGGACGCCGTGCTGCTGGCTCCGACGGCGGGGGGCAAGACCGAGGCGGCCTGCTTCCCCCTGCTGTCGGCGATGACCGAACAGAAGTGGACCGGCACGTCCGTGCTGTACCTGTGCCCGCTCAAGGCACTCCTCAACAACCTGGTCGGCCGCGTCGACGGGTACGCCCAGTGGCTGGGGCGGCGGGCCGCACTCTGGCACGGCGACACCAAGGAATCGCAACGGCAGCGCATCCGAGCCGAGGCGCCGGACATCCTGCTGACCACGCCCGAGTCGCTCGAAGCGATGCTGATCGGCGTCAAGACCGACCACGCCCGCCTGTTGGGGAGTGTGCGGGCTGTCGTCATCGACGAAGTGCACGCGTTCGCAGGGGATGACCGGGGATGGCACCTGCTCGCCGTGCTCGAACGGTTGGAGCGGGTCACCGGACGGCCCATCCAGCGCGTCGGGCTCTCGGCGACCGTCGGCAACCCGGCCGAGTTGCTGCAATGGCTGCAAGGAGCCGGCGTCCGCAGCCGCACCGGTCAGGTGGTCGCCCCTGGAGTGCACCTGCCGGACACAGACGGCAGCGGACACGGCGGCAGGGCGAGTCCCGAGCCGTCCAGCAGGCCCGCGGGCGAAGTGGAACTCGACTACGTCGGCTCCCTCGACAATGCGGCCAAACTCATCGCGGCGCTGCACAGAGGGGAGAAGCGGCTCGTCTTCTGCGACTCGCGCCGCCAGGTGGAGGAGTTGGGCGCGGCACTCCGCGCACGCGAGGTGACTGTCTTCCTGTCCCACGCCTCGCTCTCCGTCGATGAACGCACCCGTTCCGAGCAGGCGTTCGCCGAGGCACGCGACTGCGTCATCGTCTCCACGTCGACCCTCGAACTCGGCATTGACGTCGGTGACCTGGACCGCGTCATCCAGATCGACTCACCGGCCTCGGTCGCCTCGTTCCTGCAGCGCATCGGCCGCACCGGCCGCCGTCCCGGGACTGTGCGGAACTGTCTGTTCCTCACCACCCGCAAGGACACGCTGCTGCAGGCGGCGGGCCTGTTGCTGCTGTGGTCGCGGGGCTGGGTGGAACCGGTCGTCCCTCCACCGGAGCCCCGTCATCTGGTGGCCCAGCAACTGCTTGCTGTCACCCTGCAACAGCACAAGCTCGGCGACCAGTTGTGGGACCGGCAGTGGAACGGTCTCGCCCCCTTCGACAAGTCGGCTGCCCCCATCCTGCGGTTCCTCACCGAGGAGGGTTTCCTCGACAGCGACGGTGGGATGCTGTTCGTCGGCCCCGAGGCGGAACGCCGCTTCGGCAAAAGGCACTTCATCGAACTCACCGCCTCCTTTACCGCACCTCCGCAGTTCACCGTCCTGTCCGGACGCACGGAGATCGGCCGAACCGACCCGAGCGTGCTCACCGAGGAACGCCCCGGCCCCAGGCGGCTGCTGCTCGGTGGACGCAGTTGGCAGGTCACGTACATCGACTGGCTGCGTAAACGCGTCTTCGTCGAGCCGGCCGACGGCGGCGGAATCGCCAAATGGATGAACGGCGGCGTCGCCGGACTGTCGTACGCCCTGACGCGCGCCATGCGCGAGGTGCTGCTGGGCACGGCGCCGCCCGTCTCCCTCACTCGACGTGCGGAGGCCTGTCTGGCCGAACAACGCGAAACCGACGCACCTGACACCGTCCACCCGGGCGGCACGTTGATCACGCGCGCCGGCTCCGACGTCCGTTGGTGGACCTGGGCCGGCTACCGTGCCAACGCCACCCTGGCGGCCACCCTCCAGTCGGTCACCGACCCCCTGCAACGGCCCACCGACAGCTGGCTGCGCCTGCGCGAGGATCTCACCCCGGAGGCCTGGCGAGTGGCCCGCGAGAATGTCGGCGAGAACCTCGTCCTGCCTGACGTGGACCGCCGGGCCGTACGCGGCCTGAAGTTCTCCGCTGCCCTCCCCGAACGTATCGCCGTGGCCACGGTGGCGGCCCGCTTGGCCGACTTCGACGGCGCCCGCTCGGTGCTCGGCGAGCCGGCGCGCTTTCAGTACGACGGCTGAATCAGCGAAGCTGCCAAGGCCGCTTCGACCCGGACGGCCGGGGTTGCGTCCGCTCCCGACCCTGGAGGTGGTCGGCGGGGTCCACCGGGGTGACCTCGAGGCCGCCCTGCCCCGGGCGGCGGGCGGCGGGCGGTCCGGCGAAGGGCGGCCGTGGCCGCGGACGACCCCGCGCCCGGGTGCCCTACGGCTGTCCGGCTTGCCCGTGTATCCGTTTCGTCCCCGGGAGCCGCGGGCAGATTTTGGGCACGTGGTCCCGGTCTTGGACACGGGAGGGGAACGCGGCGGTGCCTGATCAGGTACGGACGACGAGCGGTCGCCGGTTGAGCGTGGAGACCTCGGGGGACCCCGAAGGCCACCCGGTGTTCCTGCTGCACGGCATGCCCGGCAGCCGCGTCGGGCCGCGCCCCCGCCCGATGTTCCTCCACCAGCGCGGCACCCGGCTCATCAGCTTCGACCGTCCCGGCTACGGAGGTTCGGACCGCAGCCCCGGTCGCCGGGTCGTGGACGCCGTGGAGGACGTGGCCGCCGTGGCGGACGCGCTCGACCTGGACCGGTTCGCGGTGGCGGGCCGCTCCGGCGGAGCCCCGCACGCTCTCGCCTGCGCCGCGCTCCTGCCCCGTCGGGTGACCCGGGCGGCAGCGCTGGTGGGGCTCGCGCCACGGGACGCGCAGGGGCTCGACTGGTTCGCGGGGATGGCTCCGTCCAACGTGCGGGAGTTCCGAACGGCCCATACCGATCCCGAGGGGTACGCGGCGGGGCTCTTCCCCCGTTCGGCCGCCATCCGCGACAACCCGGCCCGGTTGCTGGAGGAGCTCAGCCCGGTGCTCACCGACGCAGCGCCGCGAAATGCGCCGCCTGCGGGTCGAGGACGGCCGTGGCCCGGGGAATGCGCTCGGCCAGCCAGGCGAAGTGGGAGGCGGGCGAGAACACGTCCTTCGCGCCGTGGCAGAGCAGCACCGGCACCCGAATGTGCGCGGTCATGGAGCAGTCGAGCTGGTACCGGAACCGGGCTGTGCGCGCCCATCGGGCCTCCGTGCGCTGGTCCGCGCTCACCGCCGTGCTGACCCTGCTCGCCCTGACGGCCGCCGTGCTACGGGCCGCGGGAGTCATCGGCGGCTGGGACCTGGCGGGCCTGCTGAGCGCGGCCGCCGCGGCCGGCGTCGCCTGGCAGCAGGTGCGTCGGCACGGGCCGTTGACGTACGCGCACTCGCTCATCGAACAGGACCTGGAGACGTCGAGGATCGCGATGTCCACCACCGTCACGGAGGACGGCTGGGCCGAGGCGGTGGCCGAGGCGGAGCGGCTCGTGTCGCCGTCGCACACGGAGTGGCTGGTGCGCTTCGGGGGCTGACCGGCAACGGACATCCGTTCCCGGTCGCACCTGGGCCGGGGTCAGTCCCTGCGGACGCCCGACTGCCACAGCACCGTCACCGGAACGCCCCGGCTCCGGGCGTACGCCACGACGTCGCCCGTGCCGCCCGGACCGCGGGCCGGGCACCCGTCCCACACCGCGATCAGACGGTCCGCGTGGTCGACGATCCAGCGCCCCGCCGCGCAGTACGCCTCCTCGTGCGTCGCCTCGGGCGGCAGGTCGACGCGGGCCGCGCACGACCCGAGCAGTCGGCGGTACGCGGTCCTCGCCTCGTCGTCGTCCAGATGGGCCTCGTGGTCCAGCCCCGGAATGACGGCTGTCACCGGCAGACCGTGGTCCAGGGCGAGGTCCGCGAACAACTGGTCGGCGCCGGCCGCGAGGCTGCTGAGGATTTCCAGCTCGTCCCCGGCGGCGAGCTACCGGAGGATGCCGCGACGGACCGACGGCAGGAGCCGGGCCGGGATCGAACGGTGGCCGGTGACACCGAGCCTGACGACTGCGGGACGCGCCATTCGCTCCCCCTCCCCTGTACCGCCGACCACCCTAACGTCGGACGAAGGCTCCGCACACGGCCGGACGGCAGCGGCCCGCACCCACCTGCCGCTGCCCGCCCGGGACTTCAGGAAACCGCCGCCTCCTGGTACTGCCCCAGGTACCGGAACGCGCCCCCGGTCGCCCGGAACACGAACATCGCGTCGTGGTTGTAGCCGTACCCCTGCTCGTACTTGACGGTCCTGCTGATGCCTGAGTACGTGATCTCGGGCATCCGGCGGGCGATCGCGCCCCGTTCCGTCACCGCCGAGCCGTCCTTGGCGCAGGCCTCGGCCAGGAACATCACGGCGTCGTAGGCCTCCGCCGCGTACCAGCCGGGGCCGGTGCCGTACCGGGCGCGGTAGGCCTTGGTGAAGGCGCGGGCCGAGGGGCGGACCGTCGGGTCGGTGAAGGAGGTGGCGAAGACCCAGCCGGTCGCGGCCGGGCCGGCCGAGGTGAGGAACCGCGGAGCGAAGGCGCGTTCCGTCGCCATCCGGGTGCCGGTGAACCCGGCGGTGCTCAGCGCCGACGCGAGTCCGGCGCCCCGGGCCGCGTCGCCGGAGAAGAGGACCGCGTCCGCCCGGGCGGACATCACCGCGGCGGCGAGCGAGGCGTAGTCGATCTTCCCGGCGGGGACCCGGGTCACCGTGGCGTCCCGGCCGGACTGCCGCAGCGCGCGCTGGGTCTGGTCGCACAGGGACCAGGCGAAGTCGCCCTGCGCCCGGTCGTCCATGAGGAACGCCTTGCGGGCGTCGACGTGGTTGCCGAGGTAGCGGCTGCAGGGGGCGGCGAGGAGCGGGTCCGCGACGCGCAGCGCCGCATGGGAGTGGTGGAACTCGCTCTCCGCGATCGTCCTGCTCCGGGTGTCGGCGCCCACCGACACGGACACGACGGGCATCGCCGCCTTGGTGTAGGTGACCTCGGTCGAGAGGAAGCAGGCGTCGGTGGTGGGTCCCAGCACGGCGAGCACGTCGGCGTCCTTCGCCAGCCGGGCGGCCAGTTCGTCGGCCCGTTCCGGGTCGCCGCCGTCGTCGTACGTCCGCAGCTTCAGCCGGAAGGGGCGCGCGTTCTCGGCGTCGAGCTGTTCGACGGCCAGTCGGGCGCCGCTCAGCTGGGCGTTCCCGTCCTCCTTCCGGGCGCCGGTCAGATCTCCGTGGAAGGCCACGACCAGTTCGGGGCGCGGACGGCCGGTCCCGGACGGCGAGGCCGCTCCCGTCTTCGGCCGGGTGCTCCACCACCAGGCCCCGCCACCCCCCGCCGCCAGGACTCCCGCCGTCGAACCGAGGCGCAGGAAGCCGCGGCGGCCGACGGCGCGGGCGGGGGGCGGCGCAGCCGTGACGGCCGTCATGGTCGCGGCCTCCGGCGACACCGTCGGCACGGTGCTCGCCGGCGCGGACACCTGGGTCGGCTCGATCGTGCCGAGGGTCAGCACGGCGGCGGCCCGGTCGTTGATCAGCCGGGTGACCGGAGCGGAGAGCCACTCAGAGCGCTCGGCGGAGTCGGTCTCCGGCACCTCCTCGTCGAGTGTCCGGCGCAGGTGGGCGACGGTGGGACGGGCGGCCGGATCCTTGGCCAGACAGGCTCGCAGGAGGGGCGCCAGGCCGTCCGGGACCGCCGCCGGATCCGGTTCCTCGTAGACCGTGCGCAGCAGCATGCCGGCCGCCCCGCCGCCGCCGAACGGCCGGACGCCGGTCGCGGCGAACGCGAGCACGCACCCCAGCGAGAACACGTCGCTCGGCGGGCCGATCTCCCCGCCCCGCGCCCGCGCCTGCTCGGGCGACAGGAAGCCGGGCGAGCCGACGATCACGCCGCTGGAGGTGAGCGCCGTGGCCTCCGGCGCGCGGGCGATGCCGAAGTCGATGAGCCGCGGCCCGTCCGGGGCCAGCAGGACGTTGCCCGGCTTCACGTCGCGGTGCACGAGACCGGCCACGTGCACCGCGTCGAGCGCCTCGGCGAGCCGCAGGCCCAGCACCCGCACGGAGGCGAGCGACAGCGGCCCGAAGGCCTCCACCGTCTCGGAGAGCGAGGGTCCCGGTACGTACGAGGTCGCCAGCCACGGCGTCTCCGCGTCGGCGTCCGCGTCCAGCAACGGGACCACCCACGGGCTGCGCACCTGCCGGGCTGCCTCGACCTCGCGGCGGAAACGGGTCCGGAAGCCCGTCTCGTCGGCGTACGAGGACCGGACCGTCTTCACCGCGGCGATCGCTCCGCCCGGCGCACGGGCCAGGAAGACCACGCCCATGCCGCCGGCGCCCAGCCGCCGCAGCAGACGGTAGCGGCCGATCCGGGACGGGTCGCCGGTGCGCAGCGGCTCCATCAGGCGGTGATCGGCGCGGGGCCGCCGTACACGAAGTCGCCCTGCTCGACCCGCCAGAGAAAGCCACCGGTGCCGTCGATGACGAGCTGACCGGTCTTCTGGAAGGCGAACGTCTTCGTGATGCCCTGGTACTTGACCGCCCGCACGGCCGCGAGCAGGTTCGCCCGGGTGCGGCTCTTCGCGGGCAGCCCGGACAGGGCCTTCAGCAGCATCGCCGTCACGTCGTACGCCTCAGCCGCGTACCGTGGCGGCGCTTCCTCGAAGCGTTCGCGGTAGGCGGCGGCGAACTCCTCCGCCTCGGGCTTGCGGGTCGCGTCGATGACCGGAGCCACCATCACCCAGCCCTCGGCGGCCTCCTGAGCAGCCGTCAGGAACTGCCCGTCGAGCAGCGCGGGGCCGGACACGCGGGCACCCTGGAAGGAGCGTTCCCGCAACGTGACGGCGATCGACGCCCCCCGGTCGGCCAGGCCGGCGAAGAAGACGGAGTCGGCGTCGGCGGCGAGCAGCGCGTCCACCGTGTTCCCGAAGTCGCGCCGCAGCGCGCTGACCACCTCCGGCACCGACGGCTGCCCTGCGTCGACGAGGGACCGGCTCAGGGTACTGCCGAGCTCTGTGCCGTAGTTGCCGGCCGGGCGGTCGAGGACGATGCCGACCTTGCGCGAACGCGCCGTGCCCCGCAGGTAGTTGCCGGCGAAGACAGGCAGCACGGCGTCGGGCAGCCGGGCGTGGAGGAACGAGCGGAACCCCAGGTAGGTGAGGTTGGTCGCGCCGGGGGACACGCCGACGACCGGCAGCAGTCCCGCGTCGTACTTGGCGAGCGCCGTCTGCGCCGCGGCGTCCGTGGTCGGGCCGACCACGGCCAGGACCGCCGGATCGTCCGCGAGTTCCGCGGCGATCCGGGCCGAGACCGTCGGGTCGCCTCCGTCGTCCACGGCCCTGACCTTCACGGTGAACGGGGCGTCGCCGCGCGCGTTGAACTCCGCGACGGCCAGCCGCAGTCCGCGCTCCTGGGCCCGGCCCGTCTCCCGCCGCGGGCCGCTGAGGTCACCGTGCAGCGCGACGGTGTGCACCGGGCGCCCCGAGGACGCGGCGGCGGCAGGACCGTCGTCTCCCGAGTCGCCGTCCCGGGCGACCGCCCACCAGGTCCCGCCCGCGCCCGCCGCCAGCGCCACGGCCCCACCGGCGAGCAGGAGGAAGCGGCGCCGGCCGGCCGGCCGGGCGTCCTGCGGCTCCGGCGACGCGGACGCCCCGTGCGTGCCGGAGCCCGCCGGGTCGGCGTCAGCCGGGTCCGGGCCGGCCGGCCCGGAGTCCGCGGGCCCGGACCCGGCGGGCCCGGAATCCGCCGGCGCCGAGGTGGCCGACGCGGCCGACGGCACCTGCGTGTGCTCGATGTCCGGCAGCGCGAGCGCGGCGGCCGATCGCTCGGCGATCAGCCGGGTCACCGGCTCGGGCAGCCACTCGGCCGTCTCCGCGTCCCGCGGAGCGCCGTCGGCCGCCGGATCCCGCACCAGTTCCCGCGCCAGTTCCCCGGCGTCGGGCCGCCGGGCCGGGTCCTTCTCAAGGCAGCGCTCCAGCACCGCCAGCAGCTCCGAGGGCACCCCGTCGAGGTCCGCCGGATCGTGCACGGCCCGGTACAGCAGGGCGTCCACCGGTCCGCTGCCGAACGGTGCCCGGCCGGTCGCCGCGAACGCCAGGACACACCCGAGGGAGAACACGTCGCTCGCCGGGCCGATGCCGTCGCCGCCGTCCTGGGCCTGCTCGGGCGACAGATAGCCGGGAGTGCCGACCACCAGACCGGTCGCCGTGAGCGCCGTGTCCTGCGGCGCCCGGGCTATGCCGAAGTCGATGAGCCGGGGACCGTCGTGGGCGATCAGCACGTTGCCCGGCTTGAGGTCCCGGTGCACCAGACCGACCCGGTGCACCGCGCCCAGCGCCTCGGCCAGGCGGGCGCCGAGCAGCCGCACCCCGTGCTCGGCCAGGGGCCCGTACGCGGCCACCGCCTCGCCCAGCGACGGTGCCGGGACGAACGCCGTCGTCAGCCAGGGCGCCTCGGCGTCCGGGTCGGCGTCCACCAGCGGTACCGCCCAGGGACTTTCGACCCGCCGGGCGACCTCGACCTCCCGGCGGAACCGCTCCCTGAAGTCCGGCTCCTCGGCGTACTCGGCGAGCAGCACCTTCAGCGCCACCAGCGCTCCGCCCGGCGTGCGGGCCAGGTACACCACGCCCATGCCGCCGGCGCCGAGCCGCCCGAGCAGACGATGTCCCGCGATGAGCGCGGGATCCGACGAACGCAGCGCCTCCATCAGTTCTTCCCTCCGAGCTCGAACTCCACGCGGCCGAGCATCGTGCTGGTGGCCTGCGACGCGTACGTGTTCAACTCGCTCTCGGTGTAGCCCTCGGCGCCCTTCACCGACACCGCCAGGGTCACCGTGCCGAGCCGGGTGACGAACCAGAAGTACTTCTGCTTGGCCGTCCCGGTGAGGTAGGAGCCTATTTCCACGACCTGGTCGTCGGAGTAGGTGTTGTTGCCCTGGCCGTAGACATTGCCGGTCGACATGAGCTCGGATATCCGCTCGTCGGTGCGGACCTGCTGCTCCCGGCAGCGCAACGGCTCCTCCAGCGTGGTGGACAGCTGGTCGTCGGCGTCGAGCACCGTGGTGTGCACGGTGACCGCCGCGGTCACCTTGATCTCGCCCTTGCCCCCGGCGCCGGGAAGCTCGCTGTAGCGGGACAGGGAGGCCAGGACACCCTTGGGGAGAGGCCGGCGCTCCCACCGGCACTGTTCGTCGAGCACGGCGACGGTGCGCGCCGTGCTCGCGGCCGGCCGCTGGGCCCGGAAGTCCGCGCCCCACGCCTCCGGCCCGAGCGCGACCGCCGCCGCCAGCGCCTCGGCCTGCGCCTTCGTTCTGGGCACCTGGGCGGGGTCCGCCCGGAACGGGGTCAGCGTCTTCGCGTCACCACCCGTCGAGGAGGGGGACGAGGACGAGCCGGACGCGGCCGGAGCCGAGGACCGGGAGGATGCCGAAGGGCTCGGCTCGGCGCTCTTGTCGTCGTCCCCGGAACCGCAGCCGCCGAGCACCACGGCCGCCGCGGCCGCCGAAGCGACGGCCCGCCACGGCCAAGCCGCCCTGTCCCTGCCAGCGTTGTCGTCCATCCACGCCCCCTCCGCCTACGGCCCCCGCCTCGCGTGCGGTGATCGTACAGAGGGACGCCGGGAGCGGGCGGGCGGTTCGAAGAACAGGTGAGCTGCCGGAATCAGCGAACTCCGGTCCCGGCGCCCGCGCGCCCCACCGACCGCTCCGCCACCCGCGCTAGCTGCCCCGCGAACACCCCCTCCGCCTCCGGGGTGAGCGTCCGCAGCGCCACCAGCGCCGTGATGGCCACGTCGCACAGTTCGCCCTGCACGTCCTCCCACGTATGGGTGACGCCCTTGCGGGGGTTCTGGCCGGTCGCGCCGATGACCGCCTGCGCGACCTCGCCGACCTCCTCCGACAGCTTCAGCACGCGCAGCAGCAGGCCCTCGCGGCCGCCGTGTGCCGCGTCGGCCTCCAGCCAGGTCCACAGGGCGTCGACGGTGGCCCACAGATCGATGGGGCCGGCGGCCTCGGGCTCGGTGTCGCCGGAGGCCTCGGGTACGGGGGGTGCGGGCCTGGGGGGCCGGGGCTGGGTGCTCATGGAGGAAGGGTGCCAGGCCGGGACCGGCCCCCGGCAGCCCTTCGGCCGCCCCCCTCGGAGGGCTTCCCGGCCGTCCCCGGGGCCTCACTCCTCGAACAGCGCCTCCTGCTCGCCCTCCTCCTGCCTGCGCAGCCGCTTGTTCCGCATGCCGACGACCACCGCCGTCACCGCCGCCGTCGCGCCGAGCGCCGCCGGAACCATCCAGCTGCGGTCGACCGTGTGGCCGAGGGCGTGGTCGAGGGAGAGACGGCCCGGGCCGGTGATGGCGAGGCCCGCGGCGGCCAGGCCCAGGGAGGCCGCGTGCTCGTAGCCGCCGCTCTGCGCGAAGAAGCCGTTGGGGACGTGCACCGCGGACGCGCCCGCCATCGCGCCGGCCGCCGCCGCACCCGCGGCCGGGGTGGCCAGGCCCAGCGCCAGCAGCGTGCCGCCGCCGGCCTCCGCCAGGCCCGCCGCCGTCGCGCTGGCCTTGCCCGGGGCGTAGCCGACGGACTCCATGAACTGGCCGGTCCCTTCCAGGCCGTGCCCGCCGAACCAGCCGAACAGCTTCTGCGCGCCGTGGGCCGCCAGCACTCCGCCGGTGCCGAGCCGGAGCAGCAGCAGTCCCAGATCACGACGGTCGTAACAGGTCACGGTGACTCCCTGAGCAGAGAACGGCGGACGTGGACGTAGGAGAAGGAACAGCACGAGGAGCAGAACCAAGGAACAGAACCAAGGAACAGAACCAAGGAACAGAACCAAGGAACAGAACAGAAACAGCCCCCTCCGCGTTTCCACCGTCGCACCCCTCACACCCGTCCGGCCCGTCCTGGGCGCCGTTCGGGTGGCGGGGCCCGGACCACGGTGTGAGGGTGGCCCGTATGGCGATCCAGATCGACAGACTCAGCGACCCGGCCGTGCGGGCCTTCGTCGCCGCCGTCAACGCCCATGACGAGGCGGCGTTCCGCAGCCTGTTCACCCCCGACGCGACCATGGCGGACGACGGCTCCGACCATGACCTCGCCCAGTGGGCCGACCGGGAGATCTTCTCCTCCCACGGCCACATGGACGTCACCAAGGAGTCGGCCGGCGGGCGCGCCCTCATCGCCGACTACCGCAACGACACCTGGGGCGAGATGCGCACCAGGTGGAGCTTCGTCGTCGAGGACGACGGCCGGATCTCCCGTTTCGAGACCGGTCAGGCGTAACGCGGGAGACCACGGCCGAGGGGCCGTTCACCGCCGGGCAGGCGGTCAACGGCCCCTCGGACTGCGGCAGTTCACCAGGCGCGGGCGGCCGCCTGCTCCGTCAGGGTGAGTTGGCCGGCCTTGATGGTGGCCAGGCGCGGGGCCCGGCGGGCGATCGACGAGTCGTGGGTGACCATGATGAACGTCAGCCCGTACTCGTGCCACAGCCCTTCGAGGACCTCCATGATCTCGTCGCGCATGCCCTCGTCGAGGTTGCCGGTGGGCTCGTCGGCGAGCAGCACCTTCGGCTTCTTGACCAGCGCGCGGGCGATCGCCACGCGCTGCTGCTGGCCGCCGGAGAGTTCCGCCGGGGCGTGCGTGAGGCGCTCGCCCAGGCCGACCGAGCGCAGGGCCTCCGCCGCGCGCTCGCGCCGCTCCGCGGGCTTCACCCCGAGCGGGACGAGCGCCGTCTCGACGTTCTCCTGCGCGGTCAGTGTCGGGATGAGGTTGAACGACTGGAAGATGATGCCGATCTTCTCGGCACGCAGCCGGGTCAGCTTCGCCTCGCTGATCCGCGCCAGGTCGACGCCGTCCAGCTCGACGCTGCCCTCGGTCGGGCGGTCGAGGCCGCCGATCATCTGGAGCAGCGTCGACTTGCCGCCGCCCGTGGGGCCCTGGATGACGAGCTGGTCGCCCTGCGCGATCGTGAGGTCGATGCCGCGCAGCGCCTCGACCGTCTCCTTGCCGCGCGTGTAGCGCTTGGTGACGCCGGTGAGGTTGTACATGGGATCTCCGGGTTCTCCGTGTTCTCCGTCTGCTCCGTGGGGGAGACGACGGAATCCGTGACGACTGGTCGGGCGCGGGTCAGGAGACGCTGCGCAGCGCGTCCGCCGGGCGCATCCGGGAGGCGCGCCAGCCGCCCATCGCGCCGGCGATCAGACCGCCGGCGACCGCCAGGCCCACCGCGAGCGCGATCGTGGTGACGGAGACGGGGGCCGAGAGGGCGATCTCCATCGTGTTGGACGCGGACTGCTGACCGGGACCGCCGCCGCCGGGGCCGCCGCCCATGCCGCCACCGCCGGTGTTGCCGAGCTCGGCGGTCAGCTTCGGGCTGATCGCCGTCACCGTGTACGCGGCCGCCAGGCCCAGACCGATGCCGAGGGCGCCGCCGAGGAGACCGTTGACCATGGACTCGCCGACGACCTGCCGGGTCACCCGGCGGCTCGGCCAGCCGAGCGCCTTCAGGGTGCCGAACTCGCGCACCCGGCGGGACACGGCGGAGGAGGTGAGCAGCGCGGCCACCAGGAACGCGGCGACGAGGACGGCGATCGAGAGCCACTTGCCGACGCTGGTCGCCAGGTTGGAGGCGGTGGACAGGGAGCCGGAGACCGTCTCGGCCAGGTCGGCGGAGGTGGTGACCGTCGTACCGGAGATGTTCTTCGTGATCGTCGCCTTGACGGTGTCGATCTGCTTGGAGTCGGTCGCCTTGACGTAGATCGTGGTGACCTGGTCCGCCGCGTCGGCGAGGGTCTGCGCCTGCTTCAGCGGCAGGTACACGTCCGTGGTGGAGTCACTGCTGTCGGGGGTGGCGATACCGATGATCTTGTACTTGGTGCTGGAGATCGTCAGCGTCGAACCGACCTTGTACGAGTTCTCCTTGGCGTACGACTTGCTGACGACGGCGACCTTGGCGTTCGCCTGCGCCGTGGTGAACGTCACGCCCGAGGAGATCTTCGAGCTCGCCAGCGGGCCGAGGTCCTGGTTGGTGACGTCGACACCGGCCACGGAGTACGAGTTGACGTCGAAGGAGGCGCCGCCGCCCTGGACCTGGGGGGCCGCGGTGGACCCGCCGCCGCTGCCGCCGCCGGGGCCGCCCTGGCCGCCGTTGCCGCTGGTTCCGCTGGAGCTCTGTGCCTTGCCCTGGGTGAAGGAGCCGTCGACCTTGGTGACGTTCAGGGTGAGGGCGCCGACCGCGGCCGCCACGCCCTTCTGGTCGGCGACCTGCGTGACGAGCGCGGCCTTCAGGACCTGACCGCCCTGCGTCGAGACCCGGTCCGAGCTCTGCTCCGTGTCGTCGTCGTCCTCGCCCTTGGCGTCGAACTCGAATCTGGGGCCGCCGGAACTGTTGGCCGTGGGCGCCGTTCGCGCCTTGGTGACGGTCATGTCGGTGCCGAGACCGTACAGCGACTGGAGGACCTTGTCCTGAGCCTGTGTCATGCCGGCCGACACCGAGTTGACGGTGATGACCAGCGCGATTCCGAGCGCCAGACCCAGTGCGATGACCAGGGCGGCCTTCTTGCGCCGGCCCAGTTCACGCTTGAGATAGATGCCAAACATCCCGTTCCCTAAGGTTCTTGGCGCCCTCTGTGGGCGCGGCCACAACCTAGGGAGAAACCTTTGAGTCATCCTGAGTAAAGGATGTGTAAGGACTGAGAATGCGGGGCGTCGGATCAGAATTCCTTGAGACAGCTGATTCCTAGGCTGTGGAGGGGCTTTTCCCAGGTGGCAGCGGTTGGCTGGGGATTTCCTTTTTCCTCGAATCCCCTTGTACGGTCCCGCAGTGCACGCATTCTCGCGCCCCTCTCCGCGCCTGTCCCGGCGTTCCCTGCTGGCCCTCGCGGCCACCGCGCCGCTGACCGCCGCACCGCTCACGGCGACACCGGCCACGGCCGCCTCCGACGTGGTGGTCGGCGGCGCGCGGCTCGTCGCCGACGGCGTTCAGGTGAACGGGGGCGGCGCCCTGCCGGGGAAGCTCACCGCCCGGGCCTGGCTGCTCGCAGACCAGGACAGCGGCGAGGTGCTCGCCTCCTACCGCGCGCATCTGCGGGTCGCGCCCGCCTCCACGCTGAAGATGCTGTTCGCGGACACCCTGCTGGACCGGTTCGAGCGCACCGAGCGCTACCGGGTGACCGACGCGGACCTGGCCGGCATTCCGTCGGGCTCCAGCCTCGTCGGCGTCAAGGCCGGGATCACCTACACCGTCGAGCAGTTGTGGCAGGGCGTGTTCCTGCGCTCGGGCAACGACGCCGTGCAGGTGCTCGCCCGGATGAACGGCGGGGTCGCGAAGACGGTCGCCGAGATGCAGGCGAGGGCGGTCGACCTGCAGGCGCTCGACACCCGTGTCGTCAGCCCCGACGGCTACGACCACGACGGTCAGCTGTCCTCCGCCTACGACCTCGCCCTCTTCGCCCGGCACGGGCTGCGCGACGCCGACTTCCGCGCCTACTGCGGCACCAGGGCCGCCGAGTTCCCGGGCGGCGGCGGGAAGACCTTCCGGATCGAGAACACCGACCGGTTGCTGTCGGGCACCTACGGGGTGACGCCGTACCCGGGCATGATCGGCGTGAAGAACGGCTTCACCAGCAACGCCGGCAACACCTTCACCGGCGCCGCGACCCGCGCGGGGCGCACGCTCGTCGTCACCGTGCTGCATCCGAAGAGCGGCCACAACGCGGTCTACGAGGAGGCGGCGGCGCTGCTCGACTGGGGCTTCGCGCAAGGGAGTTCGGCGCGGGCGGTGGGGACGCTGGTCGAGGCGCTGAGCGAGGGCGGCACCAGGGCGAGCGGGTCGTCCGCGGGGAAGGCGCCGCATGCCGGGTCGGAGGCCTCGGCGGCGGACGGCGCGGGCCCGGAAGGCTGGGGCGCGCTCGGCGGGGCCGCGGGGGCGGTGGCGCTGCTGGCGGGCGGGGCGTACGCGCTGCGCCGGCGCCGGTCCCGCGGTTCCGCCGAGGCGGCGCCGCCGAGTTGATGGTGCGGCAGCCGTCCCACGGCGCCGGTGCGTACCTCGCGGTCCCGGCGAGGTCCACCCCCACCCGGTGCCCTGGGACGGCTGCCCCTCCCCCTCGGTGTGGCCTGTGGTGGTGCGGGGCGGAACTGTCGTACATCAAGTGTGAAGTTCTCGTGTAGAAGAGTTGAGCATAGGGCCGCCACCGGCCGCAATGGTACGGACGGAGAAACTCCGCTTGTGCAGGTTGAGGAGTTGACGACCTGTGGTCGGCCGGCGCGCCGACCGCGGCCCGTCCCCGGCGGGCGTCCTCAGCCCCGTCCCACGTACGGCATCGCCGTCGCCAGCACCGTCGCGAACTGCACGTTCGCCTCCAGCGGCAGTTCCGCCATGTGCCGCACCGTGCGCGCCACGTCGGCGACGTCCATCACCGGTTCCGGCGCGGTCTCGCCGCTCGCCTGCAACGCGCCCGTCCGCATCCGCGCCGTCATGTCGGTGGCCGCGTTGCCGATGTCGATCTGGCCGACCGCGATGCCGTACGCCCGGCCGTCCAGCGAAAGGGACTTCGTCAGGCCGGTGAGGGCGTGCTTGGTCGCCGTGTAGGGCGCCGACAGCGGGCGGGGTGTGTGCGCCGAGACGGACCCGTTGTTGATGATCCGGCCGCCCCGCGGATCCTGCTCCTTCATCTGCCGGTACGCCCCCTGCGCGCACAGGAACGCCCCGTTGAGGTTGGTGTCCACCACGTGCCGCCAGGCGTCGTAGGGGAGTTCCTCGAACGGCACGCCGCCGGGCCCGAAGGTGCCGGCGTTGTTGAACAGCAGGTCCAGCCGTCCGAAGCGGTCCCGCACGGCGTCGAAGAGGGCCGCCACCTCCTCCGGGCGTGAGACGTCCGTCCGTACGGCGAGATGCGCGCCCTCGGGCACCAGCGCGGCCGTCGCCTCCAGGGTCTCCGCGCGCCGCCCGGCCAGCGCCACCGACCAGCCCGCGCGCAGCAGTTCCACGGACACCGCCCGTCCGATCCCGGAACCGGCGCCGGTGACGATCGCGATCTTCGTCCGTCCGGCGGACCGTCCGGCGGCCCCGGTGGCCTGGGTGTTCTCGGCGGTCTCGGGGTTCTGAGGGTTCTCGGGGTTCATGGCCCCGCAGCGTACGGGCCCGGCGGTACAGCTCCACCACCGTGCCCTCGCAGGCCTCCATGGACTCCTGCGACGGCTGCCCGCCTCCCGCGAGCGGATCCTGGCCGGCGCGCAGGCCGCCGGCGTCGAGAACCTGATGGTCCTCTCGGCGACGTCCACGTGCACTACGGCTTCGGCATCGAGAAGGACCTCGCCGGCCAGGGGCTCAAGCCCGCCAGAGCCGACTGAGCCGCCTGCGCCACCACGCTCACGGGGCCGGCGGCCAGGCGTCGCCCCAGTCGGCGTCCCGGGCCGCCCGGTACAGGTCGCCGTGCTTCTTCGTCACCGTCGTACGGCTCAGCCGCTCCTCGGCCTCGCACAGGTCCAGGAGCACCTGGCCCTTGCGGATCTGCGGCCGCCGGACCACCCGGGAGGAGACGGGGGAGACGGGGAAACGGGCGGCCGCGACATAGCTGAACTTCTCGTCCTCGTAGGGCAGCGAACCGCCCTTGACCTGCCGGTGCAGGGAGGAGCGGCTGACCCGCGCCGAGAAGTGGCACCAGTCCGTGCCGGGCACGATCGGACAGGCCGCGCTGTGCGGGCAGGGCGCGGCGACCCGGAACCCGGCGGCGATCAGCCGGTCGCGGGCCTCGATCACCCGGGCGTAACCGTCCGGGGTGCCCGGCTCGACGATCACCACGGCCTGCGCGGCCGACGCGGCGGCGTCCACCAGCACGGCCCGGTCGGGGGCGGCCAGCTCGTTGAGGACGTAGGAGACGGTGACCAGGTCCGTGGGGTCCAGGGCGAGGGCCGTGCCGATGCGGGCGCGCTGCCAGCGGGCGTCGCGCAGCGCCGGGTTCGCCGCGGCGACCTCGCGGCCGAGGGCCAGGGCGGGCTCCGCCCAGTCGAGCACGGTCACCGGGCGCGTGCCGTCCCAGGTGGAACTCACCGCCCAGGTCGCCGCGCCCGTGCCGCCGCCGATGTCCACATGACCGGCCGGCGACCACCGCGGCACGGCGTCCGCGAACGCCTCCAGCGCCGACCGCACCGCCTCGAAGGTCGCCGGCATCCGGTACGCGGCGTACGCGACCACGTCCGCCCGGTCGCGCAGGATGGGGGCGTCGGTGGGGGTCGCGCCCCGGTAGTTGGCGATGAGCCGCTCGACGGCCTGTCCGGCCTGCTTGGGCGGCAGCCCGTCGAGCAGGTCCGTCAGGGCGCCGCGGAGGGTCTCGGAAACGGATACGGAGACGTTCACCCCCGGATTTTCTCAGGTCCGGGCCACTGCCCTCACCGCACCGCCATCGCCAACCGCGTCCCCACCAGAGCCCGCGGCCCGCTGTCCGGCGCCCGTCGCCTCGGATGCACCGTGTTCGCCAGCAGCACCACGAACGTGTCCGTCGCCGGATCCAGCACCAGCGAGGTCCCGGTGAACCCCGTGTGCCCCGCCGCGCCCTCGCCCGCCAGCTCGCCCATGAACCACGACTGGTCCACCGCGAAGCCCAGCCCCGGCGGGGTCAGCAGGAGTTCCACGAAGTCGGGGCCCAGGATCCGGGCGGGACCGTACGAACCGCCCGACAGCAGGGTGCGGCAGAACACCGCGAGGTCGTGGCCCGTGGAGAACAGCCCCGCGTGACCGGCCACCCCGCCCAGCGCCCAGGCGTTCTCGTCGTGCACCAAGCCCCGCAGCATCCCCCGGTCCGCCTTCGCCCACGGCCGCCGCTGGTCCTCGGTCGCCGCCGCGCCGGGGCACGGACCGAAGTCGGTCGAGGTCATGCCCAGCGGGCGGGTGATCCCCTCCCGCACGAGGACGTCGAGGGTGCGGCCGGTCAGGCGCTCCAGGAGCTGCTGGAGCAGCAGCATGTTCAGGTCCGAGTACAGGTACGTGCCCGGTGCGCCGACCGGCGTCTCCGCGCGTAGCAGCGCCCACCGCCGGGTGTCGTCCGCGCACTCGTACAGGGGCAGCTCGGGGCGCAGCCCGGACGTGTGGGTGAGGAGCTGGCGGACGGTGATGCCGTGGGCGGCGGCCGCGTGGAAGTCGGGCAGATAGGCGCCCACCCGGGCGTCGATGCCGAGGGTGCCGCGCTCGATCTGCTGCACCGCCGCGACCGAGGTGAACAGCTTGGTGAGGGACGCCAGGTCGAAAGGGGTGTCGACGGTCGTCGGGATCCGCGCCCCGGCCGGGAGCTCCACCCCCGCGTCGGCCGCCGGGTCGTACGCCGAGTACCGCACCGCCCAGCCCACCGCCTCCCGCACGGCGATCACCGGGCCGCGCCCGGCGACCACGACGGCGCCCGCCGCCCAGGGCCGGTCGCCGGTGGTGAGGTCCACGACGTCGCGGACGAGGAGCCGCGTCTCCGCCGGGTCGAGCCCGGCCCGTTCCGGTGTGTCGACGCGCAGTCTCGGTGCGCTCAGCTCACTGCTCCTTCCGCGCCCGTCTTCGTCCAGGGACGGCACATTCCCACGAAGCAGGCCACCGCCACCAGTGCGGCAGCCAACTGGACTACGGCCATCGGGACGGCCGTGTGCTCCCCGGCGATCCCGACGAGCGGCGAGGCGATCGCGCCGATGAGGAAGGAGGACGTACCGAGGAGCGCGGAGGCGGAACCGGCGGAGTGCCGGACCCGCAGCAGTGCGAGGGTCTGCGCGTTGGGCAGCGTGACGCCCATCGCGGACATCAGGACGAACAGCGCGGCGGCCACCGGAGCCAGCCCGACCTCGCCGAACACACCCGTCGTCATCAGCAGCAGGGCGGTCGCGGCCAGCACGATCACCCCGAGACCGACGGCCAGGACCCGGTCCAGCCGGACCCGGCCCACCAGCACCCTGCCGTTGACCTGGCCGATCAGCACCAGTCCGACCGAGTTCACGCCGAACAGCAGGCCGAACGTCTGCGGGGAGGCGCCGTAGATCTCCTGGACCACGAACGGTGAGGCGCTGATGTAGGCGAACAGGGCGGCGAAGGTGAAACCGCCCGTGAGCATGTACCCGGTGAAGGGCAGGTCGCCGAGGAGCCGGCGCATCGAGCGCAGGGCCTCGCCGACGCCGCCCGCGTGGCGCTCGGCGGCGGGCAGCGTCTCCGGCAGCCGGGTCCACACCGGCACGGCCAGCAGCAGCCCCACCACCGTGAGGAGCGCGAACACGCCACGCCAGTCCGTGCCCCGCAGGATCTGCGCGCCGATCAGCGGCGCCACGACCGGGGCGACCCCGGAGATCAGCATCAGGGTGGAGAAGAACCGGGCCATCGCCATGCCGTCGTACAGATCGCGTACGACGGCCCGCGCGATCACGATCCCGGCCGCGCCCGCGAGCCCCTGCAGCAGCCGGCAGGCGACCAGCAGTTCGACGGTGGGCGCCAGGGCGCACAGGGCGGTCGCCACGACGTAGACGACGAGTCCGGCCAGCAGCGGGCGCCTGCGCCCCCACCGGTCGCTCATCGGGCCGACCACCAGCTGCCCCAGCGCCATGCCGGCCAGGCACGCGGTCAGCGTGAGCTGCACGGTCGCGGCGGGCGCGTGCAGGGAGCGGGTCACCTCCGGCAGCGCCGGGAGGTACATGTCCATCGAGAGCGGGGGAGTGGCGGTCAGCCCGCCCAGCACGAGGGTGACGAGCAGCCCCGTCCGGCGCCGGGCGGGGCGCGCCGGCCCCGCTCCACGGCCCTTGCTCGTGCTCGTGCCCCGGTCCGTGCTCGTGCTCGTGCCCCGGTCCGTCCCGGCCTCCGGTGCCGCGCCAGGCGTGGCCCCACCCTCCGGCATCCGGCCGCCCCTCCCTCTCCGACGTCTGTGCGACCTATGCTCTCAGCTCGAACACACTGCTGGGACGGCACGAGGACGGGGCAGGGTATGACGACGGACACGGTGCGGTGGGGCATCCTGGCGACCGGCGGGATCGCCGCCGCGTTCACGGCGGATCTGATCGACCTGCCCGACGCCGAGGTCGTCGCGGTCGCCTCGCGCTCCGAGGTCTCCGCGAAGGCGTTCGCCGACCGGTTCGGCATACCCCGGGCCTACGGCGACTGGGCCGCGCTGGCCGCCGACGAGGACATCGATGTCGTCTACGTCGCCACCCCGCACGCCGCCCACCGCACCGCCGCCGGACTCTGCCTGGCGGCCGGGCGGAACGTGCTGTGCGAGAAGGCGTTCACGCTGAACCTGCGCGAGGCCGAGGAACTGGTCGCGCTGGCCAGGGAGCACGACCGCTTCCTCATGGAAGCCATGTGGATGTACTGCAACCCGGTGATCCGCCGCCTCAAGGCCCTCGTCGACGACGGCGCGATCGGCGAGGTCCGCACCGTCCAGGCCGACTTCGGCCTCGAAGGCCCCTTCCCGCCCTCGCACCGGCTGCGTGACCCCGCCCAGGGCGGCGGCGCCCTCCTCGACCTCGGCGTCTATCCGGTCTCCTTCGCCCACCTCCTGCTCGGCGCGCCCTCGGGCATCGCCGCCCAGGCCGTCCTGTCCGCCGAGGGCGTCGACCTGCAGACGGCGCTGGCCCTGTCCTGGGACTCCGGCGCGCTCGCCGCCCTGCACTGCTCCTTGGCCGGCGGTACGGGCACCACCGCCTCCGTCACCGGCTCACGCGGCCGGATCGACATCCCGTCCGGCTTCTTCCACCCCGACCGCCTCGTGCTGCACCGCGACGGGCGTGACCCCGAGGAGTTCGCAGCCGACCCGGCCGACGGACCCCGCACGACGTTCCGGCACGAGGCCCGCGAGGTCATGCGTGCGCTGCGGGCCGGCGAGACCGAGTCCCCGCTGGTCCCGCTCGACGGCAGCCTCGCCGTCATGCGGACCCTCGACACGGTCCGCGAGCGGATCGGCGTGCGGTACCCCGGCGAGGACGCGTGACCGTTCGCGAGACGTCCCGTCTCACCCGCTTGGTACCGTCGACCCATGGTCACCCAGTCCGGTAAGCCGGCCCCCGACACCACCCGCCGCAGCGAGCGGTCCCGGCGCGCCATCTACGACGCGGCGCTCGCCCTCGTCGCGGAGACCGGCTACGCCAGGACCACGATCGAGGGCATCGCCGCCCGCGCGGGCGTCGGCAAGCAGACCATCTACCGCTGGTGGGGGTCGAAGGCCGACGTCCTGCTGGAGGCCTTCCTCGACCTCAGCGAACAGGCGGCGCGGGACGCGGGGGCCTCGGCGCAGGAGCCGTACGTCATCCCCGACACCGGCGACCTGGCCGCCGACATCAAGGCCGTCCTGCGGGCGACCGTCGACCAGCTCACGGACCCCAGGTTCGAGGCGCCCTCCCGGGCCCTGGCCGCCGAGGGCGTGGTCAACGAACAGGTCGGCCGCGAGTTCACGGCCAAGCTGATGGAACCGTCCATCCGGCTGTACGTCGACCGGCTGCGCGCCGCGCAGGAGGCCGGCCAGGTCCGCGCCGACCTCGACCCGCGCATCGCCCTGGAGTTCTTCATCTCCCCGCTCGCCCAGCGCTGGCTCCAGTACACGGGCCCGATCTCCTACGAGTACACGGACGCCCTCGTCGACTACGCGCTCCACGGTCTCGCGCCCCGGTGAGCATGCCGCACATGGGTCACTCTGACCCCACCCGTCCCAACTGCCCCGATTCACGGCTACGGCCCCCCGATGCGCAGGATGGTGGGACCATGAGGCATGCTGTCCGCACCACAGCGAGGCGAGGGGACAGATGAGCGCGGAGTTCGGCGGCCGGACCGGCCTGTGGGGCAAGATCTCGGAGTGGCTGCGTACGAGCGGCCCGGCGGAGGCCGCCGACGACGGCGACCGTGAGGCCCTGCTGCTGGCGGCCGCCGGAGCGGGCCTCCCGCTCGCGCCCGCCGCCCACCCGGCCCCCGGCTACGGCTGCTCCTGCGACCGGGTCGGCTGTCCGACCCCCGCCCGGCACCCGGTGTCCTTCGCCTGGCAGACGCAGTCCACGACCGACCGCGCGCAGATCGAGCGCTGGGCCCGCCACCAGCCGCAGGCCAACTTCATCACCGCCACCGGCATGACGCACGACGTCCTCGACGTGCCGCTGGAGGCGGGCCGGCAGGCCCTGGAGCGGCTGCTCGACACCGGCGTCGAGGTCGGCCCGGTCGCCGAGAGCGACGACGGCCGCATGCTGTTCTTCACCCTCACCCGCGGCACCCCCGAGGACGAGGACGAGTGGTGGCCGTGCGCCCTGGACTGCCACCCCGAGACCATGGACGAGCACCCCGGCCTGCGCTGGCACTGCCGTGGCTCCTACGTCCTGGTACCGCCCGCCCGGCTCCCCGGCGACGACGGCCGTCGCGTGCACTGGCTGCGCGGACCCGAGCACGCGCTGCCCGACCCGCTGACCCTCCTCGAGACCCTCACGGACGCCTGCGCCCGCCACGCCGGCCAGGAGCCCGACCACGCGAACACGGCCTGGCCCTCCCGCCACTGACGGCGCCCCGAAAGGGGCGCGGGGAACTGCGCGACCGGCCACGACGCACCCGCAGGTGCCGACGCACCCGCTGGTGGCTCACCATGCGGCCCGCGGAGCGCTACGCGCCCTTCGCCGCCGTCAGGCCCTCCAGACGGCTGAGCATCGACACCTTGCCGTTCCCCGCGCCCTTCGTGGGGGCCAGGGCGACGTCGTTGGCGACGAACTCCATCGTCAGGGACTGCTTGATCTCACCGGTCGTCAGCGCGGCCACGTTCTTGTTCGGGGTGGGCACCGCGGCGCCCGCCGCTGCCGTCTGCTTCATGTAGTGGTGCGTGGTGAAGAAGACCAGCGCCCCGCCGTCCGCGGTGCGCAGCGCCAGCGGCGCGTAGTCGCCGCCGGTCAGCGGCTGGTCGATGTACTGCGTGGCCAGGCCCGGCCTGGTGGCGTTCTTCGCCCGGGTCGAGCGCAGCACATCGGTGTACGCGCCGTTCGTGAAGGCGCCCTTGCCGCTCTGCAGGTACGCCGCGTAGTCCTTGCTCAGGTCCTCGGGCGCGACGGCCAGTTCGGCGGAGTCGGCGGGTACGGCCTCGGCGTGGCCGTCCTTGCCCGCCCGCTTGAACTCCGGTACCGAGCCCGGCGCCACCAGCGTCAGATAGGTCGCCTGCCACGGCTCCGCCCGCTCGCCCCGGCTGAACACCATCAGCCAGCGTGAGTCGCCGCCCTTGTTGCCCTTCGCGTCGGCGACGAACCAGCGCGGCCAGCCCGCCTTCTCGACGATCGTGTACTTCACGTCCGACAGCACCAGCGGTGTGTGCTGCGGGTTGCCGTCCGGATTGTTGACGCGGCCCGCCTTCAGCCGCGCCTCGTCGATGACCCCGAGGGCACCGGTGGTGTAGTCGGCGTCCAGGGAACTGTCGTACGCCGCGTCGGCCTTGTTGTAGGCGGAGGTGAACTGCTCGACCGCCTTCACGGCCTCGGTCTTCGTGGCGGCCGGGAGCAGTTCGAGCTCCCCGTGGACCACCACGCAGCCGCTCGCCGTGAGCGAGACGGCGGTGAGCGACGCCGCTAGGAGTGCGTACCGCTCACGTGCGCGGAGCCTTCGACTGCGCGGAACCCCGGTCGTCAGGCTGCGTTCCCTGCTCATCAGGCGACTTCACCTTCCCCTTCCCGGAGGCGAACCCTACCGGTGCGAGGAACAGCGCGAGCGTCGGGACCAGGTACAGCAGCCACACCGTGACCTGGAGGACCGTCGGGTCGGGCTGGAAGTTGAACACGCCCTTCAGCAGCGTGCCGTACCAGCTGTCCGGCGGGATGGTGCCGGAGATGTCGAAGGCCAGGCTGTTCAGGCCCGGGACCAGGTCGGCCTCCTGGAGGTCGTGGACGCCGTACGCCAGCACGCCCGCGGCCACCACGACGAGCATGCCACCCGTCCAGGTGAAGAACTTGGCGAGGTTGATCTTCAGCGCCCCGCGGTAGAACAGCCAGCCGAGCAGGACGGCCGTCGCCAGGCCCAGGGCCACGCCGATCAGCGGGCGCGGGGTGCCGTCGCCGGCCGCGTGCACCGACGCCCACACGAACAGGGCGGTCTCCAGGCCCTCCCGGCCGACCGCGAGGAAGGCGGTGGCGACCAGGGCGCCGGTGCCCATCGCGAGGGCCGCGTCCAGCTTGCCGTGCAGCTCCGACTTCAGATGCCGGGCGGTGCGCCGCATCCAGAACACCATCCAGGTCACCAGGCCGACCGCGAGGATCGACAGGGAGCCGCCGAGCGCCTCCTGCGCCTGGAACGTCAGTTCCTGGGAGCCGAATTCGAGGACGCAGCCGAAGCCGAGCGCGAGCGCGACCGCGACGCCGATGCCGATCCAGATCGGCTTGAGGGCGTCCCTGCGGTCCGTCTTCACCAGGTAGGCGATGAGGATGCAGACGACGAGGCTGGCCTCCAGGCCCTCGCGCAGTCCGATCAGGTAGTTGGAGAACACGGCTCAGGCCTCCTTGGAGAACAGCGTCCGGCCCCACCAGTCGTCCTTGTCGCGGACGCCCGGCGGGACGGCGAAGACGGCCGAACCCACGTGCTGGATGTACTCGTTGAGTGCGTCGGTCGCGAGGTTGCGCTGGACGCGGACGAACCCCTCGCGCACGTCACGCTGGTAGGCGAGGAAGAACAGACCGGCCTCCAGCCGGCCGAGGCCGTCGGTGCCGTCGGTGAAGGAGTAGCCGCGGCGCAGGAGCGTCGAGCCGTGGTTGGAGTCCGGGTGCGCGAGCCGGACGTGCGCGTCGGGTTTCATCGCCTTCAGGAACGGCTCGTCGCGCTCCTTGGCCTTGCCGACCGGAGCGCCCTCGCCCTTGTCGCGGCCGAAGATGTCCTCCTGCTCCTGGAGCGAGGTGCGGTCCCAGGTCTCGATGTGCATCCGGATCCGGCGGGCGACGAGATAGGAACCGCCCACCATCCAGGCCGAGTTCTCGTTGACGTCCTTCTCGCCGACCCAGACGAACTTCTCCAGCCGGTCGGTCTCGGTGCCCGCGATGTTGCGGGTGCCGTCCTTGAAGCCCATCAGGTTGCGCGGGGTCTGCGCGTCGGGCGTCGTGGACGAGGTCTTGCCGAAGCCGAGCTGCGACCAGCGGATGACGACCTTGCCCATGCCGAGCCGGGCCAGGTTGCGGATCGCGTGCACGGCGACCTGCGGATCGTCCGCGCAGGCCTGGATGCACAGGTCGCCGTTGCTGCGTGCCGCGTCGAGCGCGTCCCCGGCGAACGTGGGCAGGTCGATCAGGGCGTCGGGCCGCCGGTCGGCGAGGCCGAGCTTCTTGAACAGGGACGGCCCGAAGCCGACCGTCAGGGTCAGCCGGGACGGCTTGAGCCCCAGGGCCTCGCCGGTGTCGTCCGGCGGCGCCTCGGCGAGACCGCCGAACGCGCCCTCGCCGACCGCCTTCCCGGCCGTCATCCGGCGGGCCGCCTGCGTCCAGTCCTTCAGCAGCTGGACGAACTCGGCGCGGTCCGTGGTCGTCACGTCGAACGCGGCGAAGTGCAGCCGGTCCTGCACGGGCGTGGCGATGCCCGCCTGGTACGCGCCGTGGAAGCCGACCGCGGCGCCCGCCTCGGCGGCCGCCGGATCCACGTCGTCGCCGGTGCGGGTCATCGCGACCGCGCCGCCGGCCGCGGCGGCGCCGAGCGCGAGCCCGGCACCGCCCCATCCGATCAGCGACCGCCGGGACGGCACGCTGCCCTGGGTCTCGGTCATGTCCTGGCCCTCCGTTACTTCGCCACGGCGGCGGCGAGCTTGGACAGCGGCTCGGCGAGCGCGTTGACCGCGTCGGACAGTTCCTTGCGGTCCGCGGCGGCGACCTTGTCGTACGAGGTGAACGCGTACGAGGACGTGTTCGGGCGGTACTTGTCCAGCAGCGTGTTCAGCGCGGCGAACTGCTTGTCCAGCTCGGTGACCAGGGCCGCGTCGTTCTCCTTGGTGACCGGCTTCAGCAGCTCGTAGGACTTCTGGGCGCCCTCGACGTTGGCCTTGAAGTCGACGAGGTCGGTGTGCGAGTAGCGCTCCTCCTCGCCGGTGACCTTGCCGGTGGCGACCTCGTCGAGGAGCTCCTTGGCGCCGTTGGCCATCGAGGTCGGGGTGATCTCGGCCTTGCCGACCCGCTTCTGCCAGTCGGTCAGGTCGGTGGTGAGCTGGTCGGCGAGGGTCTTCTCCGCGGCGGTGATCTTCTTGTCCTGCCAGAGGGCCTTCTCCAGCCGGTGCCAGCCGGTCCAGGTCTGGCCGGCCTCCAGGCCGTCCTCGCGGACGTCGACCTTCGGGTCGATGTCGCCGAAGGACTCCGCGACCGGTTCGGTGCGCTCCCAGCCGATACGGGAGGGCGCGTAGGCCGCCTTGGCGGCCTCGAGGTCGCCTGCCTTGACGGCCGTCACGAAGGTCGCGACGAGCGGCAGCGTGGCGTCGGCCTGCTCCTGCGCGTAACTGCGGTAGGCGGCGACGGCCTTGTCCAGGCGGGGGTCACGCTTGGCGACCGAGCCGCCGGTGACCTTGAGGTCCTGGCGGATGCCGGTGCCCTTCATGCCGGGCTTGCAGGCGATCCGGTAGTCACCGGCCTTCACCTCGGCGGTGACCCGCTGCTTGGTGCCGGGGCCGATGTTCTCCCGCTCGCTGACGATCCGGTCGTCGGGGAAGAGGATGTAGACCTCGGTGACCTTGGAACCCTTGTTCTCGATGGCGAGCTCGACGTGTCCGGCGGAGATCTCCTTCTTGGAGGTCACGCACTTGGTGTCGGTGGCGGTCACGCTGATGACGCGGTCACCGTCTTTCGCGTCGCTCTTGGAGGTGCAGCCGGTGACGGCGGTCAGTGCGGTCACGGCGGTGACGACGGACAGTCTGGCGGCTCGCATTCGGGCTCCCAGCGATGGCTGAATATTGGCGTGACGCGGCTCATAAGAGTTGGTGAGCCTCGCCTAACTTATCCAAGGCTTACCTGCGTGATACCCGCCCGCGCAGTGATTCACCTCTCATAGACGCCGTATGAGCACGAGCCGATCACGGTGACTCAAAACGGACCCCAAGGAATGGTCAAAGGAGATTCAAAGATTCCGCTTCGGGGTCCTTCGGGGTCACCGGTACGGCCCCGGTCCGGGGGCGTGGAAGCACCTCGACCGGCTGGTCGTGGACACCCGGAAGCCGTCGATCGGTGAACACCTCGCCCGGCGGACCGTCCGCCGCCACCTGCCCGGCGCGCGGGATCGCGACCCGGTGCGCGCAGGCGGCGGCGAGCCCCGGATCGTGCGGCACCACGACCACCGCGTCCCCCTCACGCGCTCTTTCCCGCCGCAGCCGCAACACCGGTTCCCGGTGTCTCAGGTCCGGCGGCGGTCGGCTCGTCGAGCAGCAGCGCGCGCTGCGCCGGCACCCGGTCCCGTGCGACCCGGGCCCGCTCGCCGCTCGGCGCGGAGAAGGGCCGCGCGGCGGATCCGCTCACCCCGGTGGCGGCCGTCGCCGCGGCGACCGTGCGGCCGTGCTCGGCGGGGGAGGAGGCGTGCGGGGCCGCGCCCCGTCCGGACGACCTCCTCCACGGCCGAAGCCGGGGTCGGCATCACCTGTACCCGTCATGGTCCGGCCGCTCCGGCCGGCCGACGGTGCTTCAATTCCCCGGTGACTGATTACGACGTGCTCCGCGTCTTCTGCGCGCCGAACGGCGGCTACGGCAATGAACTGGGCGTGGTCCGCGAAGGTTCGGTGCTGCCGGACCGCGAGGACCGGCAGGACCTCGCGGCCAAGCTCGGCTTCGGCGAGACGGTGTTCGTCGACGACCCGGAGCGCGGGATCATCGACGTCTACACGCCCACCCGGCGCCTGTCCTTCGCGGACCACTCGTGCGTGGGCGTCGCCTGGCTGCTCGACGTGCCCGAGCTCGTCACGCCGGCCGGCGCCGTGGGTACCCGCCTGGACGGCGAGTTCACCTGGATCGAGGCGCGCGCGGAGTGGGCCCCGCCGTGCGTGTTCCACCGGTACGCCAGCGCCGCCGAGGTCGACGACCTGCCCGTGCCGCCGGCCGGCGACTGGGTCTACGCCTGGGCCTGGGAGGACGAGCCGGCCGGCCGGATCCGCGCCCGCGCCTTCCCCGGCCGCGGTGACGGCGTCGACGAGATCGAGGCGACGGGCGCGCCGGCGCTGCTGCTCACCGAGCGGCTGGGCCGGGCCCTGAACATCACCCAGGGTGCGGGCTCCCAGATCCTGACGGCCCCGCAGCCGTACGGGTGGGTGGAGATCGGCGGCCGGGTGTTCCTGGAGCGCTGAACCTTAGGGCCGGTCGCGGGCGTCCGCGTAGTTCTGCACGGCCGTACGGGTGGTCTGGCGTGTGCGGGAGGAGACGAACGGGGACCTCTGGGCGTGACCACTGAGCCCCGTGAGAGGAACGCCATGCGTATCCGTTCAGTTCTGGCCGCGACCGTCCTGGGTATCGCCCTCGCCGCCACCGGCGCGACGACCGCCACCGCCGACGAGGGTCCCCGCCAGCACCACGAGGAGCCTCGCGAGTACCACCACTTCGGCGGGCACGAGGGTGTCTGCAGCCCGTACATCGGCGTGGTCGACACCTCCTCGGCCGACATCTTCTGGGCCGGCAAGCACTGCGACCGTTTCTGATCGGGCGCCGGGCCCCCTCGCCGTGACCGCGGCGAGGGGGCCCGCTCCGTTTCCGGCCGCCCGGCGAGCCGGCTCACGCCGAGAGCGAGAACTCCTCGCCCAGGGCCAGGAAGACGTCGGTGTTGAGCGCGAAGGCGCGCTTGCACTCGCTCACGATCCGCTGCTTCTCCAGGTCGTCCGCGCGCACCCCGTCCAGCAGCTCCCGGTAACCCCGCTTGAAGGCGGCCGGGTTGCCGATCTCCTCGAAGACGTAGAAGCGGACGCCGTCGCCCTTGCGCGCGAAGCCCCAGGTCCGCTCCGCCTTGTCGCGGATGATCTGCCCACCGGAGAGGTCGCCCAGGTAGCGCGTGTAGTGGTGGGCGATGTAGCCGGCCGGCCAGCGCCCGGCACACTCCCGCACCCGCGCCGCGTACGCCTCGGTCGCCGGCAGGGCCGACGCACCCGACCGCCATCTGGCGCCCCGCAGATGCGCGAGATCCCGCTCCAGCGCCGGCAGCCGGAACAGCTCCGACCTGATGAAGGGACCGGCCACCGGGTCGGAGGCCAGCCGCTCGGCGCCGGCCTCCAGCGCCTCGTAGACGAACCAGAGCTGCTCGGTGTACCGCGCGTACGCCTCGACGCCGAGCCTGCCGCCGAGGAGGTCACTCATGAACGTCGAGGTCTCGGCCTCCACGTGCTGCTCGTGGGAGGCCGTGCGGATGAGTGTCGAGAACGAGTCCATGCCCACATCTTTTAAGGTAAGGCTTACCTAAGTCAATGGGTTTGCCGACGGCTTGTCGGTAAAAGCGTACAAGAAAAGACCCGCCCCCAGCAGGGAACGGGCCTTCGGTCGCGCTATGGCAGCGTGAGGATCTCCGCGCCCGACTCGGTCACCACCAGCGTGTGCTCGAACTGGGCCGTCCGCTTGCGGTCCTTCGTCACCACAGTCCAGCCGTCGTCCCACATGTCGTACTCGTGGGTGCCGAGGGTCAGCATCGGCTCGATCGTGAACGTCATCCCGGGCTGGATGACGGTCGTCGCGTGCGGGCTGTCGTAGTGCGGGACGATCAGCCCGGAGTGGAACGAGGAGTTGATCCCGTGCCCCGTGAAGTCCCGCACCACGCCGTACCCGAACCGCTTGGCGTACGACTCGATGACCCGACCGATGATGTTGATCTGCCGGCCGGGCCGGACCGCCTTGATCGCCCGCTCGAGGGACTCCCGGGTCCGCTCCACCAGCAGCCGGGACTCCTCGTCGACGTCCCCGACCAGGTACGTGGCGTTGTTGTCGCCGTGCACCCCGCCGATGTACGCCGTCACGTCGAGGTTGACGATGTCGCCGTCGCGCAGGACCGTCGAGTCCGGGATGCCGTGACAGATGACCTCGTTGACGCTCGTGCACAGGGACTTGGGGAAACCGCGGTAGCCCAGCGTCGACGGATAGGCGCCGTGGTCGCACATGTACTCGTGCGCCACCCGGTCCAGTTCGTCGGTGGTGACCCCCGGCGAGATCAGCTTCGAGGCCTCGGCCATCGCCTGCGCGGCGATCCGGCCGGCCCGGCGCATGGCCTCGACGGTCTCGGGCGTCTGCACCTCCGGCCCGGTGTACGGCGTCGGCGCGGGCTTGCCGACGTACTCGGGGCGGCGGATGTTTCCGGGCACCGAACGGATGGGGGACAGCTCCCCGGGGACGAGCAGCGACTGGCCAGACATGCCAGTGAGTCTAACGAGCGGCCGTGGGGGAACATGTCGATGGCGAAAGGAGCCGTCATGCCCCTGTTCAAGAAGTCGACCGCCGGCAAGCCGGGCGAGTGGTACTACTGCCTGGAGCACAAGAAGGTCGAGGAGGGGCCGGAGTGCCCGGCCAAGGACCGATTCGGCCCGTACGCCAACCGCGTCGAGGCCGAGCACGCGATGCAGACCGCCCGCGAGCGCAACCTCCAGTGGGAGAACGACCCCAAGTGGCACGACGCCCCGGCGGGCGGTGCCACCGACGACGACTGATCACCCGACCGGTCACGCGATCGATCACATGACCGGTCACGCGACCGATCACGCGTCCACCGCCGGTGTGGCCGGCGACCGCTTGGCGCGCAGCCGCGTGGCGTGTTCGTCCGTGTACGTCGTACGCGATCAGTCCCGGCAGGCACGGCGCCGGCAGCCCCACCGCGCCCACGCACCGCACCCCGCCCGACCGGACGGACGTCCGCACGCCCCGCCAGGCCGCCGGACCGCCGCTGCGCACCGGGCCGGGACGGGCAGGTCACCAGGGGGGAGGCGGCGGTGCCGTCAGGCGTTCGGCCAGGTGGGACAGCCGGTCGGCGAAGCGCCTGCGTCCTCTCGTCGGGGGCGGCGTCTCGCCGGCGGCCGCGCTCACCAGGTGCTGCACGGTGTCCAGGTCCAGCTCGGAGCCGTCCGGCACGGCCAGCGCCTCGTGGGCCAGGGCCGTCAGCTCCCGCTCCCCCGGGCCGAGGGCCAGGATCATGACGCCGGCCCGCCGGGCGTCCGACACCCGCTCGAGCAGCGGTGCGTCCCCCGACGGCGACGCCACCAGCAGTGTCTCGCCCCGCCGGGCCGCCTCGATCCGGCCCAGGCCGACCGCGAGATGCGCCGGGTCGGAAGGGCGCGCGGCATGCCGTACGAGGGTCGGCGCCAGTTCCGGCGTACCCGACCACGCGGCCTCGTCCACCAGGTGCGCCGCGAGATGCCAGGGCTCGTACGCCGCCGTGCCCACCAGCAGCAGCCCGCCCCCGTACGAGACGACCGACCCGCGCAGCACCCCGGCGAACCTCCGGGTGGCCCCCAGCCACTCGGTCCCGGCGAGCACCTCACGCAGCAGCGCGACCCTTACGGCGTCCATGCGGCCGCATCGTGCCGCAACCGGCCGCCGCCCGCCCGGGGTTCGCCCCTCGTTCACCCGACATGACGAAGGGCCGCTCGGCACGCCCACGTAAAGTCGGCCCATGACCTCTACCGACAGTGCACACAACGCCGCCGCGGCCGCCCCGGCGAAGGCCCCCGCCAAGGACCCGTGGGACCTCCCCGACGTCTCCGGACTGGTCGTCGGCGTGCTCGGTGGGACCGGCCCGCAGGGCAAGGGTCTCGCCTACCGGCTCGCCAAGGCCGGCCAGAAGGTGATCATCGGTTCGCGTGCCGCCGACCGTGCCCGGGCCGCCGCCGACGAGCTCGGGCACGGTGTCGAGGGCGCCGACAACGCCGAGACCGCGCGCCGCAGCGACATCGTGATCGTCGCCGTACCGTGGGACGGCCACGGCAAGACCCTGGAGTCCCTGCGCGAGGAGCTGGCCGGCAAGCTGGTCGTCGACTGCGTCAACCCGCTCGGCTTCGACAAGAAGGGCGCCTACGCGCTGAAGCCGGAGGAGGGCAGCGCCGCCGAGCAGGCCGCCGCCCTGCTGCCGGACTCCCGGGTCGCCGCCGCCTTCCACCACCTCTCGGCGGTCCTCCTCCAGGACCCGGAGATCGACGAGATCGACACCGACGTGATGGTGCTGGGCGAGGAGCGCGCCGACGTGGAGCTCGTGCAGGCGCTGGCCGGCCGGATCCCCGGTATGCGGGGCGTCTTCGCCGGGCGGCTGCGCAACGCCCACCAGGTGGAGTCCCTGGTCGCCAACCTGATCTCCGTCAACCGCCGCTACAAGGCCCACGCCGGGCTGCGCGTCACGGACGTGTGAGCGTATGGGGGACACTGGTCGGAGCAGCCCAGCAGTGTCCCCCGACAGGAGAAACCGGACCCATGGCCCCCCTTCCCCCCAGCCCGGCCCGTCGACTCGCCCTCTACACGCTCGTCGTCTGCGTGCTCGCCGTGGCCGCGGCGGTCGTCTCCTTCGTCCAGGGCAGTCTGCTGGGCATCGTGTGGGTGCTGATCGCGGGCCTGTCCTCCAACATGACCTGGTACTACGTGCGGCGGGACAAGCTGCGCAGGGCCGCGGGGGCCGACGTCAGCGGCTGACCGCGCAGAACTCGTTCGTGCCCTCCCAGAAGCGGTACAGCGACTGACCGCAGTACGTCTCGACGTCGCCGATCCCGAGAGCGCGCAGCACCGCGTCGACCATGTCGAAGAAGACTCCGTTGACGGCCGGCACCCACAGCAGCGCGAACACGAACAGCAGCCCGAACGGCGCGAACGGCTCCACCTGCCGCTTGACGTCGTACGACAGCCAGGGCTCGATGACCCCGTAGCCGTCCAGACCGGGTACCGGAAGGAAGTTCAGGATCGCCGCCGTCACCTGGAGCAGGGCGAGGAAGGCGAGCGCGAACCGGAAGTCGGCCGGCACGCCGTCCAGCGCGTCCAGCCAGAACGGCGCCGTGCACACCACAGCGAACAGCACGTTCGTCAGCGGACCGGCCGCCGAGATCAGACTGTGCCGCCACCGCCCCCGGATCCGCGCGCGCTCGATGAAGACCGCACCGCCCGGCAGACCGATCCCGCCCATGATCACGAAGAGCACCGGCAGCACCACACTGAGCAGGGCGTGGGTGTACTTCAGCGGGTTGAGCGTGAGGTACCCCTTCGCGCCGACCGAGATGTCACCGCTGTGCAGAGCGGTACGCGCGTGTGCGTACTCGTGCAGACACAGGGACACGATCCAGGCGGCCGTCACGAACAGGAACACCGCCACGCCCGGCTGCTCGGCGAAGCCCGTCCAGGTAGCCCAGCCGGTGACCGCCGTCACGGCCAGGATCCCGAGGAAGACGGGACTGATCCTCCGCTCGGCACTGCGGGTGGTGGCGGTGGTCATGGGGCCCCCTGGGCTCGTACGCGGGTGTGGAACTGCCCGACCGTACCCGGCCCGGGCATACCGGGAAAACGTCCTGTGGCCGGCCCTCGGTTCCTGGGACGCGAAACGTGCGGGCGACCGGCTCGCGCCACCCCGCCGGAACCCCGTGACCGACGTCGATCCCACCGGAGAGAATGGACCCCGTGCGCTATCGCATCCTCGGCACCACCCAGGCACTCCGTCCGGACGGCGTCCCCGTCGTCGTCGGCGGAGCGCGGCTGCGCGCCCTGCTGGCCGTGCTGGCGCTGCGGGCCGGGCGGAGCGTTCCCGCCGGGCTGCTGGTGGAGGAGGTGTGGGCCGGTGACCCGCCCGCCGACGCGCCGGGCGCGCTCCAGGCGCTGGTCGGCCGGCTGCGCCGGGCCCTCGGGGCGGGAGCGGTCGACTCGGCCGAGGGCGGCTACCGGCTGGCCGCCGCCCCGGACGACGTCGACCTGCACCGCTTCGAGCGGCTGACCGGCGACGGCGTCCGCGCGCTCGCCGACGGCGACCCCGCCAAGGCGGCCGCAATCCTCGACGACGCCCTCGCCCTGTGGCAGGGACCGGTCCTCGCCGACCTGCCCGACCGCGCCGCCGAGGCGGCCCGCTGGGAGGCCCGCCGCCTCGACGCGGTGCGCGCCCGGCACACCGCCGCGATCGCCCTCGGCCAGGCCGGGCGTTCGCTGCCCGAACTCACCGCCCTGTGCGACGCCCACCCGCTCGACGAGCCCCTCCAGGCGCTTCGGCTGCGCGCCCTGCGCGAGGCGGGCCGCACCGCGCAGGCGCTGGCCGCGTACGAAGAGGTCCGCCGGCTCCTGGCGGACCGCCTCGGTACCGACCCCGGCCCCGAACTGCGCGCCCTGCACACGGAGCTGCTCACCCCCGGCGCTCCGGGAAGCCCCGGCGATCCGGGAAGCCCCGGCGATCCGGGAATGCCCGGCGATCCGGGAACGTCCGGCGATCCGAGGGGGCTCGGCGCTCCGGTAGGTCTCGGATCGCCGGGAGGCTCCGGGACACCGTCCCGTCCCGTCGGACCCGCGCCGGGTCCGGGCCGGGCGCCCGCACCGGTTTCCCCCGCCCTGCCGACCCCGCCCCTCGGCAACCTCCGCGCCCGCCTCACCTCCTTCGTCGGCCGGGAGGCCGACATCGCCGCCCTCCGGGGGGACCTCGCGAGCGCGCGGCTCGTCACCCTGCTCGGGCCCGGCGGGGCCGGCAAGACCCGGCTGTCGCAGGAGACCGCCGAGACCGTACGGGACACCGCGCGCGACGGCGTCTGGCTGGCCGAACTCGCCCCCGTCGCCGACCCGGACGCCGTCCCGCAGGCCGTCCTCACCGCCGTGGGAGCCCGCGAGACCGTGCTGTACGGCGCCGGCGCCGAGGAGATGCGGGTCGCCGCCGAGCGCCACGACGACCCCCTGGAGCGTCTGGTCGAGCACTGCGCCCGGCGCCGCATGCTGATCGTCCTCGACAACTGCGAGCACGTGGTCGAGGCCGCCGCCCGGCTCGTCGAGGAGCTGCTGGCGCGCTGCCCCGAGGTGACGGTGCTGGCGACCAGCCGTGAGCCGCTCGGCGTGCCCGGGGAGATGCTGCGCCCACTGGCTCCGCTGCCGGAGCGGGTGGCGCTGCGGCTGCTCGCCGACCGGGGCGCGGCCGCCCGCCCCGGATTCCGGCCCGACGCCGACGACGACACCGCGGCGGCCTGTGCGGAGATCTGCCGTCGGCTCGACGGTCTGCCGCTCGCCATCGAGCTGGCCGCCGCCCGGCTGCGGATGCTGACGCCCCGCCAGATCGCCGACCGGCTCGACGACCGCTTCCGCCTGCTGACCTCCGGCAGCCGGACCGTCCTGCCCCGCCAGCAGACCCTGCGGGCCGTCGTCGACTGGTCCTGGGACCTGCTCGACGAGGACGAACGCGACGTCCTGGCCCGCCTGTCGGTCTTCGCCCGAGGCTGCGACCTCGCCGCCGTCGAGGCGGTGTGCGGCCCGCAGACCCCCGACCTCCACGAGAGACACGGCTCCCGCACCGGCCACGACTCCCTCGCCGCGCTCGATCTGCTCGCCTCGCTGGTCGACAAGTCGCTGGTCGTCGCCGCTCCCGATCCCCGGGGTGACATGCGCTACCGGCTGCTGGAGACCGTCGCCGAGTACGCGGGCGAGCGGCTGGACGAGTCGGGGCGGCGGGCGGCGGCCGAGCGGGCGCATCTGACGTACTACCGCGAACTCGCCCGCACCACCGAGCCGTTGCTGCGCGGCCCCGGGCAGCGGGACGCCATCGACCGCTTCCAGCTGGAGTACGAGAACCTGCGCACGGCGCTGGGCCGCGCCGTCGCGGCCCGGGACGAGCAGGAGGTGCTCTGCCTGACCCTGTCGCTCGTCTGGTACTGGCAGATGCGCGATCTGCGCATCGAGGCCCGTACCTGGTGCGTCGAGGCCATGGCCCTGAGCCCCGACCCGTTCGCCGAACCGCTGCGCCCGGCCGCGCCGTTGTGGAAGTCCTGCATCGACGCCCCGCCGCCGATGACCGGGGAGGTCCTCGCGGAGGCCCGGCGCGGGGTCCACCTGGCCCATCTGGCCTGTATGGACACCGAGATGGAGGCCTGGCAGACCTCGACGTCGCAGGCCAAGCTGCGGCTGATCGCCGAGACCTACGAGCCCGGCCTGCCGCAGACCTGCCGCGCACCGGGCCTGCTCTGGTTCTTCGCCGTGATGATGACCGGCGGCCCGGACCGCATCCGCGCCATCATCGACGCCAACGTCGACACCTGCCGCCGGACGCCCGGCTACGAGTGGGAGCTGGCCTCCTGCCTCCAGCTGCGCGCCAACATCCTCGCCAACCGCGCCGACTGGGCCGGGAGTGCCTTCCGCGACGCGGCCGAGGCCCTGGAGATCTTCCAGCGCCTGGGCGACGTCTGGGGCACCGCGGAAGCCCTCTCGGCCCGCGCCGAGGCCCATGAACGCCTGGGCGCGTACCTCGAGGCCGCCGCCGACTACGAGGGTGCCATCGAGCAGGCCGAACGGCTCGGCGCCCGCTCCCAGTCCGCGGTCCTCGCCGCCCGGCTGGGCAGTGCGCTGCTGGAGGCAGGCGACGAGGAGCGGGGCGAACGCGTGCTGCGCGAGGTGATCGCCGGCGAGGAGCGCGCGGTCAACGAGGCCATGCACATCGCCCGCCTCTTCCTCGCCGGCTGGCTGGCCGCCACCGGCCGCCGCACCGAAGCCCGCGAGCAACTGAACCTGCTGCGGCAGGAGTTCGACTACGGTCACTTCGCGGTCTTCCGCTCCTTCATCCTGGGCGCGGAGGCCTGGCTGGACGCGGTCGACGGCCGGTCCGCGCAGGCCCTGACCGGCATCCGGGCCGCACTGGAACGGGCCACGGATCCGCTGTCCGTGGCCATCGCCCCGCAGATGCGCTCCTTCTATCTCTTCATCGCCGCGACCGCCCTCGTCGGCGTGGACGGCGGCAGCCGCGCCGCCGACGCCGCCCGCTGCCTGGGCTCCGCCGACACCCTGCTGCCGCCCCGCCACGTACCCCCGCGCGTGGAGCGCGAGGCGCGCGACCTGGCCATGGCCCGGACGCGCGGTGCGCTCGGCGACGCGGCGTTCGAGAGCGCGTACGCCGAGGGCGGTGGCCTCTCCTACGAGGAGGCCACCGCCCTGGTGTGAATCGTCCTGATGGATCCCGGCGCGTGCTGCCGCGTCCCGACGTGACCCGTTCGGCGCCCGGCTCAGGTCTTCGTGCGGAACTTGTGGATCGCGACCGGCGCCATCACCGCGGTGAGCCCGATCGACCAGGCCAGCGTCACCCACAGTCCGTGCGCGACCGGACCGCCCACCATCAGTCCGCGCGCCGCGTCCGCGAGCGAGGACAGCGGGTTGTACTCCGTGAAGTTCTGCAGCCAGCCGGGCATCGACTGGGTGGGAGCGAAGATCGACGAGCCGAACTGGAGCGGCATCAGCACCAGGAAGCCCATCGCCTGCACGGACTGCGCGCTCTTCATCACCACGCCGAGGGTGAGGAACACCCACATCAGCGCCGAGCCGAACACCGTGGCAAGACCGACGGCGGCGAACAGGCCGGGCCAGTGGGTGATGTCGAAGCCCACCAGCACGGCGACCACCATGAGGATCACGCACGCGACCAGCATGCGCATGAGCTCCACGACGATCTTGGCGAAGAGCACCGAGCCCCGTCCGATGGGCAGCGACCGGAAGCGGTCCATGACCCCGGAGTTGAAGTCCGTGTTGAAGCCGGTGCCCACGCCCTGCGCCATGTTCATCCCCATCATGGCCAGCAGCCCGGGAATGACGTACTGCACGTACGCCTCCTGCCCGCCGCCCAGCGACTGCCCGATCGAGCCGCCGAAGACGTACACGAACAGCAGGGTGAAGATCACCGGGAAGAGGACCGCGTCGAACATCGACTCCGGGTCCTGCCGGATCCACAGCAGGTTGCGGCGGATCAGCGCGCCGGTGTGCCGGAGGTGGCTGCGCAACGGGATGCGCGCGTCGGCGGTCGTGCTGATGTCGATCGTGGCCGCGCTCATACGGCGACCTCCTCGCGGGTCTCGGTGGGCTGGGCGTCCTGCGGGGCACTGGCCCGGTGGCCGGTGAGGGACAGGAAGACCTCGTCCAGGCTGGGCAGTTCGGTGGTGAGGGAGGTGAGCGTGATGCCGCGCGCGCTGACCGCGCCGATCACGGCGGTCAGCTGCTCGTCGCTGAGCACCGGCACCAGGACGGAACCGCGCTCGGCGTCCACGACGGTGGTGGCGAGCCCGGTGATGCCGAGCTCGTCGAGCCAGCTCGCCAGCGGCCGCAGCTGAAGCGGGTCGGCGGGCCGTACCCGCAGCGTCCGGCCGCCGACGCGGGCCTTCAGCTCCTCGATGCCGCCGCCGGCGATGACCTTGCCCCGGTCGACGACGGTCAGCTCGGAGGCGAGCTGCTCGGCCTCCTCCATGTACTGGGTGGTCAGGAGCACGGTGACCCCGTCCCCGACCATCGCCTTGACCTCGGTCCACACCTCGTTGCGGGTGCGCGGGTCGAGACCGGTGGTCGGCTCGTCCAGGAACAGCACCTGCGGCCGGCCGATCATGGACGCGGCGAGGTCGAGCCGGCGCCGCATACCGCCGGAGTACGTGCTCGCGGGCCGCTTGGCGGCGTCCGTCAGGGAGAACCGCTCCAGGAGTTCGTCGGCCCGGGTGCGGGCGTCCTTGCGGGGCAGGTCGAGCAGCCGCCCTATGAGGTACAGGTTCTCCCACCCGGGGAGCTTCTCGTCCACGGAGGCGTACTGTCCGGTGAGCCCGATCACCCGGCGCAGCTGCCGGGGCTGGCCCGCGACGTCGTAGCCGGCGACGGTCGCCTGCCCGCTGTCGGCGGCCAGCAGGGTGGACAGGATCCGCACGAGGGTCGTCTTCCCGGCGCCGTTCGGCCCGAGCACCCCCATCACGGTTCCGGCCCGTACATCGAGGTCGACGCCGTCCAGTGCCTTGGTCTCGCCGTAGTGCTTGACCAACCCCCGAACGGTGACAGCGCTTCCCGCGCCACTGGTGTGCTTGTCGATTCGTGTCATGACAGGAACTCTGCCGACCTCCACCGACAAACCACCGACAAGCCACCGACAAGCCACCGACAGCACCGACATCCTCCCGACAGCCACCGGCGCAAAAGAGCGCAGCCCGCCGACGGGGGAAGATCGGCGGGCTGCGGTGGTGCGGAAATGGCTCAGTGGACGCTGTGCTCGTCCAGCGGGAACGTTCCGCCGACGACGTCCTCGGCGAAGGCCTTCGCCGCGTCGCCCATGACCTCACGCAGGTTCGCGTACTGCTTGACGAACTTCGGCACCCGGCCCCCGGTCAGTCCGAGCATGTCGGTCCACACCAGTACCTGGGCGTCCGTCTCCGGCCCCGCGCCGATGCCGACGGTCGGGATGTGCAGCACCCGGGTGACCTCGGCGGCCAGCTCGGCCGGAACCAGCTCCAGCACCACCGCGAACGCGCCCGCGTCCTGCACGGCCTTCGCGTCCCGCAGCAGCTGCTGGGCCGCCTCCTCGCCGCGTCCCTGCACGCGGTAGCCCATCGCGTTCACGGACTGCGGGGTCAGGCCGATGTGCGCCATGACCGGGATGCCGGACTCGACGAGGAGCTCGATCTGGCGGTGCGAGCGCTCACCGCCCTCCAGCTTCACGGCCCCGACCCCGGCCTCCTTCACCAGACGGGTCGCCGAGCGCAGCGCCTGCACCGGTCCCTCCTGGTAGGAGCCGAACGGCAGGTCGCCGACGATCAGCGCACGGCTGGTGCCCCGTACGACCGCCGCCGACAGCATGGTCATCTCGTCGAGGGTGACGGGCACGGTCGTCTCGTACCCCAGATGGCAGTTGCCCGCCGAGTCGCCCACCAGCATCACCGGGATCCCGGCCTCGTCGAAGACGGAGGCGGTCATCGCGTCGTAGGCGGTGAGCATGGGCCACTTCTCGCCGCGCTCCTTGGCGAGGCCGATGTCGCGAACGGTGATACGGCGTGTGCCCTTGCCTCCGTACAGCGCCTTGCTGCCGTCGGGGGCATTGGTGTGGGCAGCCGAAAGCTGCGTCATTGCAACGGCTCCTTACGTCATCTCGAGGCGCCCTCACGGCGTCCCCGGACCACCACCCATGGTGGCACTTCGTGCCAGGGAGGGCCAGAGCGCCCCCTGTGGGTAAAGCCTCAGTAAGAAAAACGGTAAGAGGAATCGATACGAGACGGTCTCGTATCGGAAGTGTCCTACGCTCGACGCCATGACTACTCCTGCCGTCCCGACCGCTCCGCGGATACCGGAAGCGGTGCACCGGCGTCGTTGGGCGATCCTCGGTGTCCTGATGCTGAGCCTGCTGATCGTGGTGCTCGACAACTCGATCCTGAACGTCGCGATCAAGACGATCTCGACACCCGCCCCGACCGGCCTCGGCGCCACCCAGAGCGAGCTGGAGTGGGCGATCAACTCCTACACGCTCGTCTTCGCGGGACTGCTGTTCACCGCCGGTCTCCTCGGTGACCGGCTGGGCCGCAAGAAGGTCCTGCTCGGCGGGCTCGCCGTCTTCGGGATCGGCTCCGCGCTCGCCGCGGAATCCGGCTCGCCCGCCCAGCTCATCGCGTTCCGTGCGCTGATGGCCGTCGGCGCCGCCTTCGTGATGCCCGCGACCCTCGCCGTCCTGATGAACGTCTTCGAGCGCGAGGAGCAGCCCAAGGCGATCGGCATCTGGGCGGGCGGTGTCGGGCTCGCGATCGCCATCGGCCCCATCACCGGCGGTCTGCTCCTCGACCACTTCTGGTGGGGCTCGGTCTTCCTCATCAACGTGCCGATCGTGCTGCTCGCGTTCGGGCTGATGCTGTGGCTGGTGCCCGAGTCGCGTGACCCGAACCCCGGCCGCGTCGACCTCGTCGGCGTCGCCTTGTCGGTCGTCGGCCTGGTCCTGCTCGTCTACGGCATCATCAAGGGCGGCGAACTGGCCGACTTCACGGACCCGACCGTGCTGGCGACCATAGCGGCCGGCCTGCTCGTCCTCGTCGCGTTCGTGGTGTACGAGAAGCGCAGCGACCATCCGTCCGTCGACATGGACTACTTCAAGAACAAGGTGTTCTCGGCCGCGATGGCCGTCATCACGCTCGTCTTCTTCGCGCTGATGGGCGTCACCTTCTTCTCGGTCTTCTACACCCAGAGCGTGCGCGGCTACTCCCCGCTGCAGTCCGGTCTGCTCCTGCTGCCGCTGGCCGCCGCCCAGCTGGTCTTCGCGCCGCGCGCCCGGCTGGTCGTCGACCGCTTCGGGGTCCGGGCCACGACCACCGGGGCGATGGTCGTCCTCGCGGCGACCCTGGCCGCCTTCGCCACGCTGGACGCCGACACCCCGATCTGGCTCCTGGAGGTCGTCTTCTTCTGCATGGGCACCGGAATGGCCCACGTCATGACCCCCACCAGCGTGGTCATCATGCAGGCGCTGCCCCGGGAGAAGGCCGGCTCCGCCTCCGCGCTCAGCAACACCTTCCGCCAACTCGGCGGCGCGCTCGGCATCGCCGTACTCGGCTCGGTGCTGTCGGCGTCGTACCGCAACGGCATCGAGGGTCACCTCGGCACGCTGCCGGCGGCCCTGCGCGACACCGCGGGCGAGTCCATCGAGGCGACGCTCGGCATCGCCGCGAAACTCGGTGACCAGGGCAAGGCACTGGTCACCCCCGCCAACGACGCCTTCCTGCACGCCATGCACATCACCGCCCTGTGCGGGGCCGGGGTCGCGGCCGTGGGCGCGGTCGTGGTGGCCGTGTTCCTGCCGGGCAGGCCGAAGCCCGTGGCGGAGGACGCGGCGCAGGAGGGGGAGCTGGTGCGGACGAAGCCGTAGGGGGCGGTGGCCGGGGCGGCGGGGAATCGCCGCCCCACCCGCTCTCCGGGCGACAATTCCCGCACTGCGACGAAAGGATCGGACACGTGAGCCTCGACGACAGGGGGGCCACCGTCACGGCGACCGGCGTGAGCGGGGAGCAGCCCGTCCGGGGACGGCCCCGCAGCGAGGCCGTCGAACGGGCCATCATCGAGGGCACGATGAAGCTGCTGGAGGACGGGGTCTCGCTCGCGGAGATCTCCATCGAGCGCATCGCCCGTACCGCCGGTGTCGGCAAGGCCGCCATCTACCGCCGGTGGAGCGGCAAGGAGGAGCTCTTCGTCGACGTGCTGCGCGCCGCCGAACCGCAGGATCCCGAACTCCCCGGCACCTCCATGCGCGACGACCTGGTCGTGCTCCTCGAGGCGCTGCGGCGGCGGGGTCTCGCCAACCGTTCCTCGGCGATCCTGCACAACGTCCACGCCCAGATGAAGAGCAGCCCGAAGATCTGGGCGGCCTACCACAACACGGCGATAGAACCCCGGCGCAGGATGGCCGTCGAGGTCCTGCGCCGGGGTCAGGAGAACGGCGAACTGCGCGCCGACCTGGATGTGGAACTGGTGAACGACATCTTCGTGGGCCCCATGCTCGTCCGCGCGATCATGCGCCCCGACGCCGACCTCCCCGAGGACCTCCCCGCGCGCATCGTCGACACCCTGCTCGCCGGGCTACGCCCCGTCAGTTCACCGACGCGGTAGCCCCAATGTGCGCGTTTCGTCACAGACCGGTCCCTGTCGCCCCGGGCCGGAACCCGTAGGGCCACGCCGGTCGTCCTCGTGCCCGTACGGCCGTCACGGGACGGCGAGATCAAAGCCGATCATCCCCTAGGGTCGTACCCGGGGAAACGGACGGTGTGCAAGGCAGGCAGTGAGGCGACGGTATGGCGCAGCAGGCGTACATGACGGAGACGGACGACAACGGAGGCTCGGGTCCCGAGCCTCGGGGAGTTCGGCTCCGGCGCCTGATCGGCACCCTGTTCGGCCGGATCGGCGCGGGCTGGCGAGGTGATCCGCGCATCTGGCGGCGGGGTCTGGTCCTCACCGGGTTCGCGCTGGCGTTCTCCCTGGTGATGGGGCTGCATTCGCGCATCCCCAACCGCTACGGCAACCTCGGCAGTCTGACGGAGACGTTCCTGCCCTGGATCGGTCTGTTCGTGCCGGTGCTGCTGGTGCTGGCGCTAGTGCGCAAGTCGGCGATCGCGCTGATCGCCGTCGTCCTGCCGGCCGTGGTCTGGCTGAACCTCTTCGGCGGGCTCCTCGTCGACCGGACCGGCAGCGGCGGCGACCTCACCGTCGCGACCCACAACGTCAACGCCGACAACCCGGACCCGGCCGGCACCGCCCGTGACGTGGCCGCGTCCGAGGCCGATGTGCTGGCCCTGGAGGAGCTGACCGCGACGGCGGTGCCGGTGTACGAGAAGGCGCTGGCGGCGACGTACAAGTACCACTCGGTGCAGGGCACGGTCGGCCTGTGGAGCAGGTACCCGCTGAGCGCGGTGAAGCCGGTCGACATCAAGCTGGGCTGGACGCGCGCGATGCGGGCGACGGTCACGACGCCGGAGGGGCAGGTCGCCGTCTACGTCGCCCACCTGCCGTCGGTGCGGGTGAAGCTCCAGGCCGGGTTCACCGCCCGCCAGCGGGACAAGAGCGCGGACGCGCTGGGCGAGGCGATCGCCGACGAGAAGCTGACCCGGGTGGTCCTGCTCGGTGACCTCAACGGCACCATGAACGACCGCTCGCTCAACGCCGTGACCTCCCAGATGCGCTCCACACAGGGCGCGGCGGGCAGCGGGTTCGGCTTCAGCTGGCCCGCGTCGTTCCCGATGGCGCGGATCGACCAGATCATGGTGAAGGGCGTGGAGCCGGTCACCTCCTGGACGCTGCCGCAGACGGGCAGCGATCATCTGCCGGTGGCGGCGCGTGTGAAGGTCACCACACCCTGATCAGGGGGTCACTCGCCGGAATAGCGGGCCGAGGAGACTTTGTTCCGTACTTGAACATACGAGACGTATGCTGAACGGAACCCACTCTCCCTGAAAGGCAAGTCCTTCATGCCCCTGGCCCTGCTCGCCCTGGCCGTGGGTGCCTTCGGAATCGGCACCACGGAGTTCGTGATGATGGGCCTGCTGCCCGATGTCGCGGACGACCTGCATGTCTCGATCCCGACGGCCGGACACCTGGTCTCCTCGTACGCGCTCGGCGTCGTCATCGGCGCGCCGCTGCTCGCCGCGGTCACGGCCCGGATGTCCCGCCGGACCGTCCTGATCTCCCTGATGGGCCTGTTCGTCGTGGGCAACGCCCTGTCGGCCTTCGCCCCCGGCTACGACTCGCTGCTGGCCGCCCGCTTCCTCAGCGGTCTCCCGCACGGCGCGTTCTTCGGAGTCGGCGCGGTGGTGGCCACCAACATGGTCGCCCCGGAACGCAAGGCCCGTTCGGTGTCCCTGATGTTCCTCGGCCTGACCGTCGCCAACATCGCGGGCGTCCCCGTCGCCACCCTCATGGGCCAGCACCTCGGCTGGCGCGCGACCTTCCTCGGCGTCAGCGTGATCGGCCTGGCGGCGATCGCCTCACTGGCCCTGCTGATCCCGCGCGACCACACCCACGCGCCCGCCGTCGGGCTGCGCCGCGAGCTGGCCGCCCTGCGCTCGCTTCCGGTGTGGCTGGCCCTCGGCACGACGGTGGCCGGCTTCGGCGCCCTGTTCTCCGCCTACAGCTACATCACCCCGATGCTGACGGACTCCGCCGGCTACGCCGACTCCAGCGTGACGCTGCTGCTCGCGCTGTTCGGCGTCGGCGCGACGATCGGCAACCTGGTGGGCGGCCGTCTCGCCGACCACGCGATGCGCCCGACCCTGTTCGGCGGCCTGACGTCCCTGGTGGTCGTCCTCGCCCTGTTCCCGCTGCTGATGACGACCGCGTGGGGCGGCGCGCTGGCCGTGGTCCTGCTGGGCGTGGCGGCGTTCGTGACCGGTTCGCCGCTCAACCTGATGGTGATGGAGAAGGCGGCCGCGGGCCCGTCGCTGGCCTCCTCCGCCAACCAGGCCGCGTTCAACATGGCCAACGCCGGCGGCGCCTGGCTCGGCGGCCTGGCCCTCACGGCCGGCCTCGGCGTGACCTCGCCCGCGCTGGCGGGAGCGGTACTGGCGGCCCTGGGTCTGGTCGTGGCGGGCGTCGCGGCCGCGGTCGACGCCCGCCGGACCCCGCTGACCACCGGTCGGGAGCGCGTCGTCGCGACCCACGTGCCGCGGACCGTGGAGGCGGGCGTCCGCCACTGACCTCCCTCCAGGGGTGAGATGCGGTGGCCCGCGACGCGCGGGCCACCGCATCTCAGGTTTCCGGACGGGCCAGGCGGCCGAGCAGGGCCGTCACGTCGTCGCGGGACACCGGCTGGAAGAACAGCGCGTCGGCCCGCTCGACCGCGGCGATCGCGCGCGGGGCCAGGTCGGCGCCCGTGTCGGTGACGCGCAGCCTTTTGGCGCGGGTGTCGGCCGGGTCGACCTCACGCTCGACGAGCCCCTTGGCTTCCAGGGTGCGCAGCACCTGGGAGGTCATCTTGACGTCCGTGCCGGCCTGACGGGCGAGGGCCAGCTGGTTGGGGTGCTCGCCCTGCGTGTTGAGCCACCAGGCGCAGGCGAGCAGCACGAACTGCACGTGGGTGAGATCCAGTGGGGCCAGGGCGGCGGCCATCTCGCGCTGCCAGCGCAGGGTGGTGTGCCACAGCAGGAATCCGGGGCTCTCGCCGGGGCTGAGCGGCATCAGCGCTGGGCCAGTCCGGCCAGCGCGGCCATGGTGTCGGGCCAGTCGGCCGTGATGGCCGGGCCGATCTGCGGGCCGGCCTCGTCCGCGCCGGCGCCGGTGATCTCCATCCGGTACACCACCCGGACCCGGCCTCCGTCGATCCGGTCGATCCGGTGGGCGGTGCGCGGCAGCAGGTCGCCGAAGCGTGCCTCGTCCACGAACCGTTCGCCTTCGACGGCCTCGGCGACGCGCAGCACGATCGCGTCGTCCCCGGGCGGTGTCATGGTGATCTGCGCGCCCTCGGCGAACGGGCCGTCGATCTCGATCCTCTCGATCTCCGCGTTCCAGATCCCCCAGTTCGGCACATCGGCCCAGAGCCGCCAGATCGCCTCGGGCGTGGCGCCGGTCTCGATGCTGTGCTCGTACTCCCACATGCGGGCCTCCTCGACCAGATGATGTGTTCGTAGATTATCTGCGCGAAGACTAAATGTCGAGAGCGGATCATCGGACTCGGTGGCGTTCCGGGAGGCGGCGATGCCGGAGCCGCAGCCGCAGGTCGGGGCGCAGCCGCGGGTGTGGGGTGGGTGCCGGTCCTGGCGCGACGGGCGAGGCCCGAGGCGGCATGGCCGGGGCGCGCCACGTGGTTGTCCGTCGCCAGAGCAGCCGTGGGGGGGGGCCCCCCGGGCGCCCGGGTCCCCCGCCACGGCGGAAGCAGCGGCCGTCCCGTCGCCCGGCTTCGCGTCCGTCGGGGCGGCCGTGTGGGTCGGCAGCATGGGGCGAGGCACCTGTGTCGGTGGGTCGGCGGTGGGCGGTGGGCGGTGGGCGCCCCAGGGTGTGGTGCCCCGGGGCGTCAGGTGTTCCCGGCCGGGGTCCTGCCGGCCCGCCCTGGTCGTCAGGTGGGCCGGCAGGCGGCCGTCAGACCGACTCGCGCCAGCCGTTCGTGATCGGCAGGCGGCGGTCCTTGCCGAAGCCCTTCGCCGAGATCTTCGTGCCCGGCGGGTACTGGCGCCGCTTGTACTCGGCGGTGTCCACCATGCGGAGCGTCTTGACGACCAGCTCACGGTCGTAGCCCGCCGCGACGATCGCGTCCGCGCCCTGGTCCCGGTCGACGTACAGCTCGAGGATCGCGTCCAGGACGGGGTAGTCCGGGAGCGAGTCGGTGTCGACCTGGCCGGGGCGCAGCTCCGCGCTCGGCGGCTTGGTGATCGAGTTCTCGGGGATCGGCGGGGTCTGGCCCCGCTCCGCCGCGGCGCGGTTGCGCCACTCCGCGAGCCGGAAGATCCACGTCTTGTAGACGTCCTTGATGGGGCCGTACGCGCCGACCGAGTCGCCGTACAGGGTCGAGTAGCCGACCGCCAGCTCCGACTTGTTGCCGGGGGCGAGGACGATGTGGCCCTCCTGGTTGGAGACGGCCATCAGCAGGGTCCCGCGCAGCCGTGACTGGAGGTTCTCCTCCGCCAGACCCGTCAGGCCGAGCGAGCCCATGTAGGCGTCGAACATCGGCTCGATCGGGACCGTGCGGAAGTTCAGGCCGGTCCGGCGCGCCAGCTCAGCCGCGTCGCCCTTCGAGTGCTCGGAGGAGTACTTCGACGGCATCGACACGCCGTACACGTTCTGCGCGCCCACCGCGTCGCACGCGATCGCCGCGACGAGCGCCGAGTCGATACCGCCCGACAGTCCGATGAGCACCGACCGGAAGCCGTTCTTCGCGACGTACGCGCGCAGGCCCACGACCAGCGCCGAGTAGATCTCCTCGGCGTCGTCCAGCCGCTCCGCGTACCCGCCGCTCAGCTCGGGCTCGTACGCCGGGACGGGGTCCTGCGACACCACGACGCGGTCGATGCGCAGCCCGTCGTCCACGACACCCGTGGGAGCGTCGGCGGAGGCCGCCGGCAGGTCGAGGTCCAGGACCACGCACCCTTCGGAGAACTGCGGCGCCCGCGCCACGACCTCGCCGTCGCGGTCGACGACGATCGAGTCGCCGTCGAAGACCAGCTCGTCCTGGCCGCCGATCATCGCGAGGTAGGCGGTGGTGCAGCCGGCCTCCTGGGCCCGCTTGCGGACCAGCTCCAGACGGGTGTCGTCCTTGTCGCGCTCGTAGGGGGAGGCGTTGATGGACAGCAGCAGACCCGCCTCGGCGGAACGCGCCGCGGGCACCCGGCCGCCGTCCTGCCAGAGGTCCTCGCAGATCGCGAGGGCCACGTCGACGCCGCGCACCCGCAGGACCGGCATGGTGTCGCCCGGCACGAAGTAGCGGAACTCGTCGAAGACGCCGTAGTTCGGGAGGTGGTGCTTGGCGAAGGTCAGGATCACCTCGCCGCCGTGCAGCACCGCCGCCGCGTTGCGCGGCGAGCCGGCCGGGCGGCCGAACTTGGGCCGGCCGCCCTCGGACCGGTCGAGGTAGCCGACGACCACCGGCAGGTCGCCGAAGCCCTCGTCGGCGAGGCGGACGGCGAGTTCGCGCAGCGCCGTGCGGGAGGCCTCGACGAAGGAGGAGCGCAGGGCGAGGTCCTCGACGGGGTACCCGGTGAGCGCCATCTCCGGGAACGCCACGAGATGCGCTCCCTGCTCGGCGGAGTGCCGGGTCCAGCGGAGGATCGTTTCGGTGTTGCCGACGAGGTCGCCGACGCGCGAGTCGATCTGGTTCAGAGCGAGACGAAGTTGAGGCACGCGCATCAGTGTAATCGTCAATGCGACGCGATGGGGGGCGCGGGGTGTTGGATACCCCACGCCCCCTCCGCGTCCGACGTGCGCACGGCACGCGGACGACCTGCTCAGCGGCGGCGGTACGACTCCACGTAACCGTTTGCGGGCGTACCCACGCCGGTGACGTCGTCGTAGCCCTTCACGGCGGACAGCGAGCTGTCCTTGCCGAGGCTGCGGACCGAGGTCAGCAGCCCGTCCGTCGCGTCGTAGCCGTTGGCGAAGTCGACGCGCGCGACCGCGAGCCCGGACCCGGTCGGGTTGTCCGTGACGTCGTGGTAGACCCGCGAGCCGTACTTGGAGTAGATCGTCGGGTTGGCGAAGCCGATCGCCTTGCCGCCGCGCGCCTCCTGGCCCAGGGCCTGCACGGCCGCGATGACCGGTGCGGCCAGCGAGGTGCCGCCGATGCGGTACTCGCTGTACTGCTCGGTCCCGTCCGGGAAGGTCTGGGTCTGGCCGACCCTGAAGCCGGTGTTCGGGTCGGCGATCGCCGAGATGTCCGGGACGACGCGGTTGCCTGCGGCGCTGTTGGCCGTGGCGAGCGCCTTCGGGACGACACCCTTCTGGTAGTACGGCTCGGCGACGGTCTTGCTGGTGCCGCCGCCCGCCCCCGAGGTGTACGCGCCCGGGAAGTCCGTCCAGCTCTTGCCGTCGGCCGACAGCGAGGCCTTGTCGGTGCCCCAGCCGGTCTCCCACAGGTACTTGTCGTTCTTGCCGACCGCCAGCGAGGTACCGCCGACCGCCGTCACCCACGCGGAGTTGGCCGGGGTGTCGACCTGCTTCGTCCCGGTGTTCGCGACCTCGTCGCCGTTGTCGCCGGAGGAGAAGTAGAAACCGATTCCCTCGACCGCGCCGAACTGGAACACCTGGTCGTAGGCGGCCGCGAGGTCCGGCGTCTGGTTGGCCTCGATGTCGCCCCACGAGTTGGAGACGATGTCGGCCAGGTGGTTGTCGACGATCTTGCTGAGCGAGTCGAGCAGATCGTCGTCGTAGCAGGACGCGGCGCCCACGTACGTGACGTTCGCGGCCGGTGCGACCGCGTGCACGGCCTCGACGTCGAGGGTCTCCTCGCCGTACCAGCCGGCCGCCCCGCACTCCTCGGTCCGGGTGTAGTCCGACGGCAGGACCTGGGTCAGCTGCCCGGTCTTCCAGCGCGCGTCACCGTGCGCCTTCGCGTAGGTGGCCGCGTCGTAGGCGATCGTCGGCGAGGCGTACGCGTCGGTGATGGCGATGCGCACCCCCTTGCCGGTGTAGCCGCCCGCGCCGTACGCGGCCCGCAGCTGCTTGCCGGTGTACCCCTGCACGGCGTACGGGATCTTCTTTCCGTACGCCGAGGGGAGGGTGCTCGCGGTGTTGGAGCCGTAGTACGACGAGAACGGCCCGGAGTTCTTGAACACCGCGTCCGGCGGCGGCAGCTGGTCCTTGGACGCGGCCTTGTGCGGTGCGTTGTCCAGGCCGGTGACGGTCAGGACGGCGCCGTCCAGGCTCGCCGGAGCCGAGGCCGACCTCGACGGCGCGCGGTAGGTCCTGCCGCCCTTGGTGTAGTTGTGCAGCTGGGTGCCGAACGCCTTCTCGACGGCCGCCACTTCACCGCTGACCGACAGATAGTGCCGGGTCGTGCCGGTGATCTTCAGCCCGGCCGCCGTCAGCCACGACCTGACCGCGACCACCTGGGCCTCGGTCGCGCCGAAGCGGGCCTGGGACTGCTGGGCGGAGAGGTACTTGCCGTAGGCGGGCGAGGCGGGGTCGGACACGGCCTTCGCGTACGCGGCGAGGCCGGCGGCGTCCCGTCCCGCGAGGTAGACGCGGGCGGAGACCGGGGCACTGTCCGAGGTCGAGCCCTTGTCCGCCTTCGCCGTGGCCCACGCGGGCTTGGTCCCGGCCAGCGTGTCACGGGTCGGGCTGTCGGCGGCGTGCGCGGCGGGTATGCCGAGCGCCAGCGCGCCGGCGATCATGGGCAGTGTCGCTGCCATGCTCGCTCCGGCGCGCAGCGCGGCGCGGTTGGATCTCATAGGACCCCCTGTATGTGGTTCGACGCGAGTGGATCACTCGGCGTGCTGGCCACTCTTGCGATGAACCGTTCATGCCAGGGGAATGCGAACACCAAGAAGCGCCCAAGTGACCGCTTGCTGGGCTGATTTGACGGATACGTCCGCGAAATCGAGGGAAAACCCTATGGGTTGCGTCGGGGTTGCGTTGAGTCGACTTGAGTCGCCTTGCTTTGGACTGAGTTGACCCGGATCGGTATCGGGATCGAGTGGGCGGGGCCGGGCCGGGACGGGGGCGTCGGCTAAGGCTTGGCCCCGCGGGCCTTCAGCATGTCCGTCATCAGGTCGATCTCCGACTGCTGCGCCTCGACCATGCCCTGCGCGAGCCGCTTCTCCACCCCGACCGAGCACTTGGCGACACACCCCTCGGCCATGTGGATGCCGCCCTTGTGGTGGTCGGTCATGAGCTGGAGGTAGAAGATCTCGGCCTGCCTGCCGTTGAGCGTGCCGAGCTTCGTCAGCTCGGTGTCGGTGGCCATGCCGGGCATGAGCGCGCCGTCCTCGCCGTCGGTCATCCCGCCCATGCCCATCCAGGACATGGGCCCGTCGGACGACACCTTCGGCAGGCCCCAGAGGTCCAGCCACCCGAGCAGCATGCCGCGCTGGTTGGCCTGCGTCTGCGCGATGTCGTAGGCCAGCCGCCGGACGTCCTCGTCGGTCGTCCGGTCCCGCACGATGTACGACATCTCGACGGCCTGCTGGTGGTGCACCGCCATGTCCCGGGCGAACCCGGCGTCGGCGGAGCCGGCGGCGGGCGGTGCGTCGTCCGCCGCGCCGTCCTCGGCGACGGAGTAGGTGATGGCCCCGGCGGCGACGAGCACTCCGGCCACGGCCACCGCCACTCCCGCGTACCTCACTTCGACAGACCGCCCGTGCAGGCGGCGCCCGGCTCGGGCGTCTGCTCGCCCTGCACGAACTTCTCGAGGAACGTGTCCACGTTCGGGTCGCTCGCGCTCGTCACCGTGCGCTGGTGCCCCCACGCGGTGAGCATGATCGGGTCGGCCTGGGCGTCGTCCGGGCTCATGAGCGTGTAGGGCGTCTTCTCGACCTTGGCGGCGAGGGCGTCGACGTCGGCCTTGCTCGCCTTGCTGTTGTACGTCACCCACACCGCGCCGTGCTCGAGCGAGTGCACGGCGTTCATGTTGTCGAGGGCCCTGGTGTAGACGTCACCGTCGCAGTTCATCCAGACCTGGTTGTGGTCCCCGCCGACGGGGGGCTCGGCCGGGTACTTCACGGTCTTGGTGACGTGGGTGCGCCCGAGCGTGCCCTTCCACGTCTTGACCCCGTCCGCACCGGTGACGAAGTGACCCGAGGCCGCCTTGCCGTCGGCGGCGGTGTCCTTGTCGTCGCCGGACTGCGACTTCACGACGAACACACCACCGGCGACCAGCGCGACCACGGCGACGACACTGCCGCCGATCACGAGAAACCGGTTACGCCGCTCGCGGACCTACTCGGCCCGCCGCATCTCCTCTATGCGCGCCTTGCGTGCCGCGCTGCCGGTCTTGTTGGCGGAACCCATGAGGCCTGTCCTTCTGGGGAAAAGGGGCGGGACGGTCGGGGTGTGCGAGTCCGCTGATCGTAATGGGGATACGGGGAAAGTCGTAGACGGGTCACAGCCAAGAGACGGGCGACGGCCACGGTCGGGCGGGGGTGGCGTGGGCAGGGCCGGGCGCGGGGGGAGGGGGTTCGGGCGAATAATTTGAACCGGAGATGCGCATTATCTACGCTTCCTCCCATGCGGCTGTTGCGATCCACCGACCTGGCACTGCGCGTCCTCATGCGGCTCGCGGTGGCGGGCGACACCCCGGAGGCCACCCCCACCACCCGTGACGTGGCGGCCGCCATGGAGGTCCCCTACACCCACGCGGCCAAGGTCGTCGCCGAGCTCCAGCACATGGGCCTGCTGGAGGCCCGACGGGGCAGGGGCGGCGGCCTGGCCCTGACCGACCGGGGCCGCGCCGCCTCCGTCGGTACGGTGGTGCGCGCCTTCGAGGGGGACGGCGACGTCGTCGACTGCGAGGGCGCCACCCCCTGCCCCCTGGCCCGGGCCTGCCGGCTGCGCGGCGCCCTGCGCCGGGCTCAGGAGGCGTTCTTCGCCTCCCTGGACCCGATCACGGTCGCGGACATCGTGGCGGAACCCACGGGGCCGCTGCTGCTCGGGATCTCGAGGCTCGCCTGATTCCACGGGCGTCGTACGGGCCGGCGCCGTGGGCCCGCCCTGTGCGGTTCCGTGCGGTTCCGCGGCGTACGGGTCGGCGTCGTACGGGTCGGGTCGCTCACGCCGGTTCCGTGGGGGTCGGTGACGAGGCCGGGGCGCCGCGCACGTCCGCGTGGATCGCCTTCGTACGCCCGCCACCTCGCCGGCCGGGCGGTCTCGTACGGCTCCGGGGCGAGGACGCGGAGGGCGAGGAGGCCCGGCCGTCGGTCGGTGACCACCGCGGCCGGATCCCTGTTCGCACCCCACGTCAGCCCCGGTTTCCGGGTCCCGCCTGTCCCATCCTTCACGCTTTCCCCTGGCAATGCGGTTGTCGCCACATCGCCGGGCCGGATTGGATGGCCCGATGGAACGCATCGAAGCAGAGCTGTTCACCGCCGGCGGCAACAACGCCGTAGTCCGCCTGCCCGGCCGACGCTTCCCCGGGGTTCTGGTGCAGGGCGACTCCCTGCACATCCTCCGCACCGACATGGCGGAGCTGGTGGAGGCGTGCGACCGCGGTGACCTGGGAGACGCCCGCGACGCCGCCGGGCTCCTCCTGGCCGGCCTCGACGCCCTGCTGGAGCGCTACGGCGCCGCGTTGGACGAGCACGAGATACCGCGGCCGTACTGAGCCGGGCCGCCCGCACCCGTTCCCGTGGCCGCGCCCCGCCCGGCGCCGCGACCCCGGGCTCGCCGCGGTCGGTGTACCCGGCGGCGGTCACGCCCCGCACCGCCGTGGTGGCCGGCGGGATGTCCGAGCTGAGCCGGGCGGGTGCGGCGAGGGCGGGGCGGGTGTCCTGCGGGCCCTTTCTCAGGCCTGTGCCAGCCACAGGTCCGGGCCGAACACCTCGTAGTGCACGTCCGCCGGGGCGACCCCCTTCTCGATCAGCTGCGCCCGCACCGCCCGCATGAACGGCAGCGGACCGCACAGGTACGCGCGCGTGCCCGGCGCGACGGGGACGTCCGTGAGGTCGGCCAGACCCGTCCGGGCGTGCGCCGGGGCCTCCCGCTCGTACCAGAGGTGCACGGACGCGTCCGGCAGCTTCGCCGCATACGCCTCGTGGTCCGTGCGCAGGGCGTGGTCCGCGGGGGAGCGGTCGGCGTGGACGACCGTGACCGGCGCGTCGTGGCCGCTGGCGGCGAGGTGGGCCAGCATCGCCACGATCGGGGTGACGCCTATGCCGGCCGAGGCGAGGAGCACAGGGGTGCCCGCGGCGTCGGCGAGGACGAGATCGCCGTACGGCTCGGAGAGTTCCAGCACGCTGCCCTCACGCACGCACGCGTGGAGGTGGTTCGAGACCTCGCCCTCCGGTGTCGTGGCCCCGCCGGGCACCCGCTTGACGCTGATCCGGCGCACGTCGGCCCCCGGTGCGCCGGAGAGGCTGTACTGCCGTATCTGGCGTGCTCCGTCGGGCAGTTGCGTGCGGACGGACACGTACTGGCCCGCGCGGAAGTCCCGTACCGGTGCGCCGTCGACCGGGCGCAGGCCGAAGGTGACGACGTCCTCGGTCTCCCGGACGCGTTCCACGACCTCCCACTCGCGCCACGCGGCGCCCCCGCTCTCCTCGTACAGGCGGCGCTCGATCGCGATCAGCGCGTTCGCCATCAGCCAGTAGACCTCGTCCCAGGCCGCGGCGACCTCGGGGGTGACCGCCTCGCCCAGGACGTCGGCGATGGCGGCGAAGAGGTGCTCGTGGACGACCTCGTACTGCTCGGGCGCGATGCCGAGGGAGGCGTGCTTGTGGGCGATCCGGGTGAGCATCGCGTCGGGGCGGTCCTGCGGGCGGTCCTGCGCGGGCTGGACGAGATGCGTGGCGAAGGCGGCTATGGACCCGGCCAGCGCCTGGCGCTGGGTGCCCGCCGCCTGGTTGCCGCGGTTGAACAGGTCCCGGAGGAGTTCCGGATGCGCCGCGAAGAGGCCGGCGTAGAAGCGCTCGGTGATCTCGCCGATGGCCGCGCCCACGGCGGGCAGGGTGGCGCGGACGGTGGCAGCGGACTGTTCGGACAGCATCGGGGCTCCTCAAAGCTCACTCGGTGTTCTGCTGTCCGGCACGGTAGTTAAACTTGCATCTGAGATGCAAATTAAACGGGTGTGGCGGGACGGAGGGGGTGGGGCATTACGGATGTCGGTGCGAGCAGGCAAGATGGGCAGCAGGGCAGTACGCCCGCCGGACGTGCGGCGGTACATCTGCCGGACGTGCGGCGTTCAGGCCCGGGTCGCCGAGGCGATCATGGTCGGCAACGCGCATGAAATGGTGTTGTGGTGTGATGCTCGGGTGCCCGACCGCCTCTCCGTGGGACGGGAAACAGGCGGCCTGACCAGCAAGGATGGGGAAGCGCAAGATGGACAAGCAGCAGGAGTTCGTGCTCCGGACGTTGGAGGAGCGCGACATCCGGTTCGTACGGCTGTGGTTCACGGACGTGCTGGGCTTCCTCAAGTCCGTCGCCGTGGCCCCGGCCGAGCTCGAACAGGCCTTCGACGAGGGCATCGGTTTCGACGGCTCCGCGATCGAGGGCTTCGCCCGGGTCTACGAGTCCGACATGATCGCGAAGCCGGATCCGTCCACCTTCCAGGTGCTGCCCTGGCGCGCCGAGGCCCCCGGTACCGCCCGGATGTTCTGCGACATCCTCATGCCGGACGGCTCGCCGTCCTTCGCGGACCCGAGGTACGTGCTGAAGCGCGCCCTGGCGCGCGCCTCCGACCTGGGCTTCACCTTCTACACCCACCCGGAGATCGAGTTCTTCCTGCTGAAGAACAAGCCGACCGACGGCTCCCGGCCGACCCCGGCCGACAACTCCGGCTACTTCGACCACACCCCGCAGAACGTGGGCATGGACTTCCGCCGCCAGGCGATCACCATGCTCGAGTCGATGGGCATCTCGGTCGAGTTCTCCCACCACGAGGGCGCCCCCGGCCAGCAGGAGATCGACCTGCGCTACGCCGACGCGCTCTCCACGGCCGACAACATCATGACGTTCCGCCTGGTCATGAAGCAGGTCGCGCTGGAGCAGGGGGTCCAGGCGACCTTCATGCCGAAGCCGTTCTCCGAGCACCCCGGCAGCGGCATGCACACGCACCTCTCCCTCTTCGAGGGTGACCGCAACGCCTTCTACGAGTCGGGCGCGGAGTACCAGCTCTCCAAGGTCGGCCGGTCCTTCATCGCCGGTCTGCTGAAGCACGCCGCCGAGATCGCCGCCGTCACCAACCAGTGGGTCAACTCCTACAAGCGCATCTGGGGCGGCTCCGAGCGCACGGCCGGCGCGGGCGGCGAGGCGCCGTCGTACATCTGCTGGGGCCACAACAACCGCTCCGCGCTGGTCCGCGTGCCGATGTACAAGCCCGGCAAGACGGGCTCCGCGCGCATCGAGGTCCGCTCACTCGACTCCGGCACCAACCCGTACCTCGCCTACGCCATGCTCCTTGCGGCCGGCCTCAAGGGCGTCGAGGAGGGCTACGAGCTTCCGCCGGGCGCCGAGGACGACGTCTGGGCCCTTTCCGACGCCGAGCGCCGCGCGATGGGCATCGAGCCCCTCCCGCAGAACCTGGGCGAGGCCCTGAGCCTGATGGAGCGCAGCGACCTCGTCGCCGAGACCCTCGGCGAGCACGTCTTCGACTTCTTCCTGCGCAACAAGCGCCAGGAGTGGGAGGAGTACCGCAGCGAGGTCACGGCCTTCGAGCTGCGGAAGAACCTGCCGGTGCTGTAGGGGCAGGCCGGAGCGGGTTTCCCGCTGTGACGAGACGTGGGGCCGACGGTCGTGGACCGTCGGCCCCACGGCGTCTCACCGGTTCCGGGCCGTCTCCGGGCCGTCCGGCCCCGAAGACGGCGCCTCCCGCACCCCGCCGGAGCCCTACCCGGCCGTCAGTTTCGCCAGGACCTGGTGGAGCGGTTCCGTCTTCCGGCGGCGGTACTCCTGGATCGCCCAGCCGTTGCCGTCGGGGTCCTTGAAGTACATGAAGGTCGCTCCGTCCTGCGGTGCGAACTGCTGGGGTTCGCTGACCTCCAGGCCGCGGGCGGTCAGTTCCTCGTACGCCGCCTTGGCGTCCGTCACGCAGAGCTGCATGCCGTGGTAGGTGCCCGGCTGCGGGGTTCCCGTCGGCACCTGGAGGCCGTCGACCAGGGCGATCGAACAGCCGGAACCGGGCGGGGTGAGCTGGACGATGCGTACGCCCTCCATGACCTCGCCGTCGAGGTCGACGTGGAAGCCGACCTTGTCGCGGTAGAACTCCTTGGCCCGGTCCACGTCGGACACCGGCAGCAGGATCACCTCTAGGGTCATGTCCATGGCTTGACTCCCTTGTCGCGGCCGTCGCTTCGTCTGTACAGAACCGAGGTCCCGCAGCACCGAAGTCCCGCAGAGCCCGAAGTACCACAGAACCGGAAACCGTGCCGGGGCGCCACCGAAAAGCGCGGGTTACGCTCAGGTGCGTACGACCTTGATCCGAGGGAGGGCCGGGGATGATGGCGCCGGGGCGCAGGAGCAGCACCTTCACACGGCTGCTGCGGCACGGCTTCACCGACCCGTCCGCCGCCGAGCGGCTGCTGGACGGGCCCGAGCTGTCGCCGGTGCGCGACGATCCCTTTCTGCTGGAGGCGCTCGGCGCCACCGCCGATCCCGATCTCGCCCTGCACGGTCTCGTCCGGCTGCTGGAGGCCCAGCCCGGGCCCACCGCCCGTCGGGAACTGCTCGACACGCTGATAGCGGCCAAGCCGCTGCGCGACCGGCTGCTGGGTGTGCTGGGGGCGTCCGCCGCCCTCGCCGACCACCTCGCCCGGCATCCGCGGGACTGGGAGGCGCTGGTCACGTACGAGCCGCGGGACCTGCATCCCGGGGTGGAGGAGTTCGAGCGGGGCCTCGCCGAGGCCACGGATCCCGTGTCGCTGCGCGTCGCCTACCGGCGTTGCCTGCTCTCCATCGCGGCGCGTGACGTCTGCGGGACGACCGATCTCGCCGAGACCGCCGCCGAGCTCGCCGATCTCGCCACCGCCACGCTGCGGGCCGCCCTGGGCCTCGCGCAGGCCGCCGCGCCCGACGACGCCGCGATGTGCCGGCTCGCCGTCATCGCGATGGGCAAGTGCGGCGGGCACGAGCTGAACTACGTGTCCGACGTCGACGTCATCTTCGTGGGGGAGGCCGTCGACGGGGCCGACGAGGGCAAGGCGCTGCGGGCCGCCGCCAAACTGGCCGCACACCTGATGCGCATCTGTTCCGAGACCACCGTTGAGGGGTCCATCTGGCCCGTCGACGCCAACCTGCGGCCCGAGGGGCGCAACGGGCCGCTGGTGCGGACGCTGTCCAGTCATCTCGCCTACTACCAGCGGTGGGCCAAGACCTGGGAGTTCCAGGCCCTGTTGAAGGCGCGGCCGGTGGCCGGCGACCTGGCACTCGGGGCCGAGTACGTCGCCGCCGTGGGGCCCCTGGTGTGGCAGGCCGCCGAGCGGGAGAACTTCGTCGTCGACGTGCAGAAGATGCGACGGCGGGTCGTCGAGAACATCCCGGTCGCCGAGGTCGAGCGTGAACTGAAGCTGGGACCCGGAGGGCTGCGGGACGTCGAGTTCGCCGTACAGCTGTTGCAACTGGTGCACGGACGGGCCGACGCGTCCTTGCGGAGCGGCACCACGCTCGACGCCCTCCAGGCGCTCGCCGCGGGCGGTTACGTCGGGCGCGCCGACGCCGAGCAACTGGACGTCGCGTACCGCTTTTTGCGCTCCATGGAGCATCGGATCCAGCTCTACCGGCTGCGGCGGACCCATCTGGTCCCCGAGGCCGAGACCGACCTGCGGCGACTCGGCCGCTCACTCGCACTGCGCACCGACCCGGTCGCCGAGCTCGGCCAGGAGTGGAAGCGGCACGCCGCCGTGGTGCGTCGGCTGCACGAGAAGCTGTTCTACCGGCCGCTGCTCGACGCCGTCGCCCAACTCGCTCCGGGTGAGACCCGGTTGAGCCCGAAGGCGGCCCGGGAACGGCTGGTCGCGCTCGGGTACGCCGACCCCGCGTCCGCGCTGCGCCACCTGGAGGCGCTGGCCTCCGGCGTCACCCGCAAGGCGGCCATCCAACGCACCCTGCTGCCGGTTCTGCTCGGCTGGTTCGCCGACTCCGCCGACCCGGACGCCGGCCTGCTCAACTTCCGCAAGGTGTCGGACGCGCTCGGCAAGACACCCTGGTATCTGCGGCTGCTGCGGGACGAGGGCGCCGCCGCGGAGAACCTCGCCCGGGTGCTGTCCGCCGGACGGCTCGCCCCCGATCTGCTGATGCGGGCGCCGGAGGCGGTGGCGCTGCTCGGCGACGGGGACGGCGGCGGGCTCGAGCCGCGCGGGCGGGCGCAGTTGGAGCAGGAGATACTCGCCGCGGTGCGACGGGCCGACGGTGTGGTGCAGGCGGTGACCGCCGCGCGTGGGGTCCGCCGGCGTGAGCTGTTCCGCACGTCCGCCGCCGACATCGTCGCCTCCTACGGCACGGAGGCGCAGCCGGTCGAGGCGGATCAGGGCGCCCTCGTGGACCTGGTGGGCGGGGCCGTGTCGGACATCACGGCCGCCACGCTGGCCGGCACTCTGCGCGCGGTCCTGCGGGAGGGCTGGGGCGACACGCTCCCGACGGCCTTCACCGTCATCGGCATGGGCCGCTTCGGCGGTCATGAACTGGGCTACGGCTCCGACGCCGACGTCCTGTTCGTGCACGAACCCCGGGACGGCGTCGACGAGCGCGAGGCCGCGGAGGCCGCGAACAAGGTCGTCTCCGAGATGCGCCGGCTGCTCCAGATCTCCAGCGCCGACCCGCCGCTGCTCATCGACGCCGATCTGCGTCCGGAGGGCAAGTCCGGGCCGCTCGTGCGCACGTTGAAGTCGTACGAGGCCTACTACCGTCGCTGGTCGCTGGGTTGGGAGTCGCAGGCACTGCTCCGGGCCGAAGTGGTCGCCGGGGATGAGGAGCTGGGGCGTCGGTTCATCGAGTTGATCGATCCCCTGCGGTATCCGGCGGACGGGCTCGGCGAGGAGGCCGTCCGGGAGATCCGGCGGCTGAAGGCCCGCATGGAGTCGGAGCGGATGCCCCGGGGCGCCGATCCGAAGCTGCACACCAAGCTCGGCCCCGGCGGCCTGTCCGACGTCGAGTGGACCGTGCAGTTGGCCCAGATGCGGCACGGTTCGACACATCCGGGGCTGCGGACCACCCGCACCCGTGAGGCCCTCGCCGCCGCCCGCGACGCGGGCATCGTCCCGGGCGAGGACGCGGCGACGCTGGACGAGGCGTGGGTACTGGCGACCCGGGTGCGCAACGCGGTGATGCTGGTGCGCGGACGGGCCGGGGACACCTTCCCGTCCGACCCCCGGGAACTGGTCGCGGTGGGGCGGTACCTGGGGTACGGGCCCGGGCGGGTGGGCGACATGCTCGACGACTACCGGCGCACCGCGCGCCGGGCTCGGGGCGTGGTGGACGAGCTGTTCTACGGCGGCTAGGGCGCTTCTTCTGGATCAGCCCGGGTCCGCGGCGCCCGGCACGGCACCTCGCGGCGTTGTCGCACGACCCGCGTACACCCGGTACGCGGATCATGCTCCGCCTTTGCGGTGCACCGCACCGGACACCGCGGCCTGATCCGACCCGATCCAAGAGAAACGCCCCAGGCCGTGTCCGCCCAGTAGCGCCGTCCGCCCGGAGGGCAGGGCTCGCGGTGTCCGGTGCGTGCGATCGCGAGGCGGAGGCCGCCCTCGTACCGGGTGTACGTGGGCGATCCCGACAACGCGGCTGGGGGTCCCCGCGGGGGAGTGCGTGCCGGGCGTCGCGAGCCAGACGGGACGTCGCCGCCCCGGCCTACGGCCGCTGAACGACGGGCCGGCTCGCAGCGTCGCGCCGCGCGTCGGCCGGCCCGTGCGTACGCGACGCGGTGTTCTGCCGGGTCAGCCCCACGCCCACCAGCACCACCGCCATGCCCGCGAGAACGCGTACGCCGATCTGCTCGTCCAGGACCGCGGCGCCCAGCGCGACCGAGACCACCGGGAGCAGGTAGCCGACCGTCGCCGCCGTGGTGGGACCCTCGTCCGCTATCAGGCGGTAGTTGAGGTAGAAGGTCACGCCCGTGCCGAGGACGCCCAGCGCGGCGACGGCGAGCAGGGCGGCGGCGTCGGGGCGCAAGGGCCCGGCCGCGGGGAGGGCCAGGGTGCTCCAGGCGGTGGCGGTGAGGAGCTGGGCCGCCGACATGGCCATCGGGGTCTTTGAGGCCGTCAGGTGCCGGGCCATGTAGGCGAAGGCCACCGCGTAGCTCGCCGCCGCGGCCAGCAGGTACAGGGCGGGCAGGCTGAGCAGGCCCTCGTGGTGCCAGGGGGCGAAGATCAGGACGGTGCCGGCGAAGCCCAGGACGAGACCGGCCAGGCGCACGGGACCCAGAGCCCGGTCCGTGCCCAGGCCGATCCCGATGAGGAGCGACCAGAGGGGGGTCGTTGCGTTGAGGACGCCCGCGATGCCCGAGTCGAGGTGTTGCTCGCCCAGGGCGAAGAGGGCGAAGGGCAGGGCGTTGCAGAACAGGGCGGCCACGGCGAGATGACCCCAGGTGGTCCGGGACCGGGGGAGGCGCTGGCCTGCCCGGCGGGCCAGGAACAGCAGGACGGCCGTGCCCAGGACGCACCGGGCGATGGTGATCTGGGCCGGGGTCAGACCGTGGGTCAGGGCCAGCTTGATCCAGAGGAAGCCGGAGCCCCAGAAGAGGGCGAGCGCGGCCATGCGGAGCGTGGAGGCGAGGGGCATGTCCCTACGGTCGTCCGCTCGATCTGTGAGGACAAGTGAAATGTTCTGGATGGTTCGTTAAGCTGGACTGCATGCTTGATGTGCGGCGGATGCAGGTGTTGCGGGCGGTCGTCGGGAACGGGTCCGTGACGGGGGCCGCGGCCGTGCTGGGGTACACGCCGTCCGCCGTCAGCCAGCAGATCGCCGCCCTGGAGAAGGAGGCGGGGGCCGCGTTGCTGGAGCGGGTCGGGCGGGGCGTCCGGCCCACGGCTGCCGGACTGCTGCTCACCGAGCACGCGGAGGCCATCGGGCGGCAGGTCGCCGAGGCCGAGACGGCGCTCGCCGACCTGCTGGCCGGGCGGACCGGGCGGTTGGGGGTGCGGTACTTCGCCACCGCGGGGGCCGGGCTGGTGGCGCCGGCCGTGGCGCGGCTGCGGGAGGCGCATCCCGGCGTCCGGATCGATCTCAAGCTGACGGTCGATCCCGAGGACCCGGTGGCGGAGGTGCGGGAAGGGCGGGCCGATCTGGCGTTGCTGGTGAGCGGCGAGGGGCGGCGGGACGGTGGCGTACGCCTGCTGCATCTGCTCGACGATCCCTATCTCGCCGTCCTGCCGCGCGGGCACCGGCTCGCCGGGCGGCGCAGTGTGCGGCTGGCGGAGCTGGCCGACGAGGCGTTCGTGGGCAGCGAGTGGCCGGGGCCCTGTCTCGACGCCCAGCTGGAGGCGTGTGCGGTGGTCGGGTTCCGGCCCCGGTTCATGGTGCAGAGCGAGGACTACGTGACCGCCCAGGGTTTCGTCGCCGCCGGTCTGGGCGTGAGTCTGGTGCCCCGGCTGGGACTCGGCAGCCGGCATCCGGGGGTCGTCGTGCGGGAGGTGCGCGATCCGGTGCCGGTGCGGGCCATCCAGGCGGTGATCCGCGAGACGGCGCCGGCGCAGCCCGCGCTGGACGCCTTCATCGACGCGCTGAAGGGGGCCGCGGGAGCGCCGTGAGGGTCCGTGCCCCGCCCGGCGGGGCCACGGGGGCGCCGGCAGGGCCGTGCCGCGCGCGCCGGATCAGGTGCCGCGGGCCAGGGGGAGAGCGCCGAGCCGCGAGCCGCAGGCCGCAGCGCGGAGTGTTCGCAAGCGCCACCGGGCAACACCTGATGCCGGGCGCCGAGCCGTGCCGCCGGGCGTCAGGCCTTCGTGGGGAGCAGGGGCCTGGCCTGTCCCTTCGGCGGCACCCTTCTCGGCAGGGCGTACGGCAGGGTCCCGTACCAGACGCGGGCCACCGCGAAGCCGAAGGCCAGGCAGAGGACGCCGCCCACGGCGTCCAGCCAGAAGTGGTTGGCCGTCGCGACGATCACCACCAGGGTCGCCGTCGGGTACAGCAGGCCCAGGATGCGCACCCAGGGGAGCTTGGCCAGCGCGAACACGGTCAGGCCGCACCACAGGGACCAGCCGATGTGCATGGACGGCATCGCCGCGTACTGGTTCGACATGTGCTTGAGGTCGCCGGAGGCCATCGACCCCCAGGTCTGGTGGACCATCACCGTGTCGACGAAGTCGGAGCCCGGCATCAGCCGCGGGGGCGCCAGCGGGTACAGGTAGTAGCCGACCAGTGCCACGCCCGTGGTGGCGAAGAGCACCAGGCGCGTCGCCGCGTAACGTCCCGGGTGGCTGCGGTAGAGCCAGACCAGGACGGTCAGCGTGACGATGAAGTGCAGGGTCGCGTAGTAGTAGTTCATGCCCACGATGAGCCAGGTCACCGAGTTCACCGTGTGGTTGACCGACTCCTCGAAGGCGAGGCCGAGGCTGTGCTCCACGCGCCAGATCCAGTCGGTGTTGCGCAGCGCCTCGGAACGCTGTTCCGGGACCGCGTTGCGCACCAGTGAGTACGTCCAGTAACTCACGCCGATGAGGAGGATCTCGAACCAGAGGCGGGGGCGGCGGGGGCTGCGCAGCCGGTGCAGGCGGCGCTGCCGGGGCGCGGTCGTGACGGGGTCTGGAAGGGCCTGGTCACGGCCTTCCAATGGCGTCACAGTCGATTCACCCATGGACACAAAGTCTGCCAGAAAAGACCTCTTGGCCCGATCATCCCTCGGTCGGGTTCGGCCCGCACTTCCTACGACGGCGGGACCGCTGCGCCTACTGCCGGCGTACTGGGGGGAACCCGGACGTCTCCGCCCTACGGACGATTCCGGTCCCCGGGGGCCGAAGCGGTCGAACCGCGCACCACCAGCTCCGGCATGAACACGAACTCGCTGTGCGGCGCCGGTGTCCCGCCGATCTCCTCGAGGAGCGTGCGGACGGCGGCCTGGCCCATCGCGGGGACCGGCTTGCGGACGGTCGTGAGGGGCGGGTCGGTGAAGGCGATCAGCGGGGAGTCGTCGAAGCCGACCACCGAGATGTCCTGGGGCACCGCGAGACCGCGCTGCCTGGCCGCCCGTATCGCGCCCAGGGCCATCATGTCGCTGGCGCAGACGATCGCCGTACAGCCCCGGTCGATCAGGGCGTTGGTCGCCGCCTGGCCGCCCTCCAGTGTGTAGAGGGAGTGCTGCACCAGGTCGGTCTCGATCGTCTCGGGGCTGAGGCCCAGCTGTTCCTGGACCGTCCTGACGAAGCCCTCGATCTTGCGCTGGACCGGCACGAACCGCTTGGGGCCGAGCGCCAGTCCCACCCGGGTGTGACCGAGCGAGACGAGGTGGGTGACCGCCAGAGTCATCGCCGCCCGGTCGTCGGGGGAGATGAAGGGTGCCTGGACCTTCGGGGAGAAGCCGTCCACCAGCACGAAGGGGACGCCCTGCGCCCGCAGCTGCTCGTAGCGCTGCATGTCGGCCGTGGTGTCCGCGTGCAGGCCCGAGACGTAGATGATGCCGGCGACCCCGCGGTCGACCAGCATCTCGGTCAGTTCGTCCTCCGTGGAGCCGCCCGGTGTCTGGGTGGCGAGGACTGGGGTGTAGCCCTGGCGGGTCAGCGCCTGGCCGATGACCTGGGCCAGGGCCGGGAATATCGGGTTCTCCAGCTCCGGTGTGATCAGGCCGACCAGACCCGCGCTGCGCTGGCGCAGCCGGACGGGGCGCTCGTAGCCCAGGACGTCCAGAGCGGCGAGCACGGACTGGCGGGTGGTGGCGGCGACACCGGGCTTGCCGTTGAGAACGCGGCTGACGGTCGCTTCGCTCACCCCCGCCTGCGCAGCGATGTCGGCAAGCCGTGTGGTCACAGGGGTGGACTGTACCGGTCGGGTGCTGACTTGCACACCGACCGGACGCCGTGGGCGACCTGTTGAACGGCCCGCGGGCTGCTGCGTCATCGCGCTCCCTCATGAAAGTGATGGCAAGGGCTTGCAGAGTCTTGCACAGCGGCCCTGTGCCCCGCTGCGAGGCCCCTCAACCGGGACAACTACGGTCTCACGGCGGTCGAGGGGAGGTCACGCACGGATCACGTGCGGATAACTTCGGTGATGTCTTGCACTTTTTTTCTGCAAGGTCTTTCGTGCCGCTTACATCGCTGTTACGTTCACGTCGCCCGACGGCAGCAACGGCGCGGTCGGAGTCGGCAGGACAGCGGACGGGACCGCTTCCTGTAGCTAAACGGGCTCTCACCCTCAAGGAGAAACTCATGCGGCGTGGCATAGCGGCCACCGCGCTGGTGGCGTCCTTCGCCCTCGCGGCGACGGCCTGCGGCGGGGACGACAGCGGCAGCGACAACTCGTCCGGGCCGGTCACCATCACCTGGTGGGACACCTCCAACGCCACCAATGAGGCGCCGACGTACCAGGCCCTGGTCAAGCAGTTCGAGGCCGCCAACAAGGACGTCAAGGTCAAGTACGTCAACGTGCCCTTCGACCAGGCGCAGAACAAGTTCGACACGGCCGCCGGCGCCTCCGGCGCCCCGGACGTGCTGCGCTCCGAGGTCGGCTGGACCCCCGCCTTCGCCAAGAAGGGCTTCTTCCTGCCGCTGGACGGCACCGAGGCCCTCAAGGACCAGGCCAAGTTCAAGTCGAACCTGATCGAGCAGGCCAAGTACGAGGGCAAGACGTACGGCGTGCCGATCGTCACCGACACGCTCGCGCTGGTCTACAACAAGGCGCTCTTCGCGAAGGCCGGCATCGAGGCCCCCAAGACCTGGGACGACCTGAAGACCGCCGCCGCCACCGTCAAGGCGAAGACCGGCGTCGACGGCTACTGGGGCTCGACCCAGGCCTACTACGCGCAGTCCTTCCTCTACGGCGAGGGCACCGACACCGTCGACGCCGACGCCAAGAAGATCACCGTCAACTCCGCCGCCGCGCAGAAGGCGTACGGCACCTGGCTGGGCCTCTTCGACGGCAAGGGCCTGCACAAGGCGGACACCACCGCCGACGCGTACGCCCACATCCAGGACGCGTTCGTCAACGGCAAGGTCGCCGCGATCGTCCAGGGCCCGTGGGAGATCACGAACTTCTACAAGGGCACCGCCTTCACGGACAAGAACAACCTCGGCATCGCCACCGTCCCGGCCGGCTCCACCGGCAAGGCGGGCGCCCCGACCGGCGGCCACAACCTCTCGGTCTACGCCGGTTCGGACAAGGCCCACCAGGCCGCCGCGCTGAAGTTCGTCAACTTCATGACCTCGGCGGCGAGCCAGGCGACCATCGCCCAGAAGAACTCCACGCTGCCGACGCGCGACGACGCCTACACCGCCGCAGTCAAGGCCGACCCGGGCATCGCCGGCTACCAGACGGTGCTGTCCGCCGCCCAGCCGCGCCCGGCGCTGCCGGAGTACAGCTCCCTCTGGGGTCCGCTCGACACCGAACTGCCCAAGATCGCGGGCGGCAAGGAGACCCTCGACAAGGGCCTGAGCACCGCTGAGACCGCCATCGCCAAGCTGGTGCCGGACTTCAGCAAGTGAGTCCGAGTGGCCGCCGGATCTCCCACATCTGGGGGGAGAGATCCGGCGGCCACCGGCCGGTGAGCCGTACCACCCCGTCGAAGATCCAGCGTGAAGATCCAGAAGGTGTCGAATCATGACAGTCGCCATCGACCGCGCGACCGGCAAGCGCCGCGGTGACCGTGAGCCGAAGCCCGGACCGGCCGGGCGCCTGAGGCGCGGCTACCAGAAGCACTGGTACGCGTACGTGATGATCGCCCCGGTGGCGGTCGTCCTCGGCGTGCTCGTGCTGTACCCCCTGGTGTACGGCCTGTACCTGACGCTGACCGACGCCAACAGCCTGAACACCGCGCGCACGATCGGCGTCAACCACATCGACGCCACCTACAAGTTCATCGGCCTCGACAACTACGCCGACATCCTCTGGGGCCCGACGGCCTACGACCGCTTCTGGTCGCACTTCATCTGGACGATCGTCTGGACGGCGGCCTGCGTCGCCCTGCACTACGGCATCGGACTGGGCCTCGCGCTCCTGCTCAACCAGAAGCTGCGCGGGCGGACCCTCTACCGGCTGATCCTGGTGCTGCCGTGGGCGGTGCCCACCTTCGTCACCGTCTTCGGCTGGCGGTTCATGCTCGCCGACGGCGGCATCATCAACTCCGCGCTCGACGCCCTGCACCTGCCCTCGCCCCTGTGGCTCGAGGACACCTTCTGGCAGCGGTTCGCCGCGATCATGGTCAACACATGGTGCGGTGTGCCGTTCATGATGATCTCGCTGCTCGGCGGCCTCCAGGCCATCGACGCCTCCCTCTACGAGGCCGCCGAGATGGACGGCGCCAGCGCCTGGCAGCGCTTCCGGTACGTCACCCTGCCGGGCCTGCGGTCCGTCAGCTCCACCGTCGTCCTGCTGGGCATCATCTGGACCTTCAACCAGTTCGCCGTGATCTTCCTGCTGTTCGGCAACACCGCCCCCGACGCGCAGATCCTCGTCACCTGGGCGTACTACCTCGGCTTCGGACAGCAGCCGCGTGACTTCGCCCAGTCCGCCGCCTACGGCATCCTGCTGCTGGCCATCCTGATCGTCTTCACCTCGTTCTACCGCCGCTGGCTGAACCGCAACGAGCAGCAGCTCGCGATCTGAGGCAGGAGTTCCCATGAGTAGCACCACCGCCGAGACCTCCGCCCCCGTGAGCGAGCAGCGTCCCAGGACCCCGCGCCCCCGGCGCCGCGGCGAGAACACCCTCGCCGGCTCCCTCGCCTCCCACGGCGTCCTGATCGTCGCGAGCGTCATCGCGCTCTTCCCGATCGCGTGGCTGGTCTATCTGTCCCTCGGCCCGGACACGGACGACTATCTGCACCCGGGCGGCATCTGGGACAAGATGACGTTCGACAACTACACGTTCGTCCTCCAGCTCACCCAGTTCTTCGACTGGCTGAAGAGCTCGCTCATCGTCACGCTCGGCACCACGGCCATCGGCGTGCTCATCGCCGCCACCACCGGCTACGCCGTGTCCCGGATGCGCTTCCCCGGCTACAAGAAGTTCATGTGGGTGCTGCTGGTCACCCAGATGTTCCCGGTCGCCGTGCTGATGGTGCCGATGTACCAGATCCTTTCGGACCTGCAGCTCATCGACAACTACTTCGGCCTGATCCTCGTCTACTGCACGACGGTCATCCCGTACAGCGCCTGGCTGCTCAAGGGGTACTTCGACACCATCCCCTTCGAGATCGACGAGGCGGGACGCGTGGACGGGCTCACCCCGTTCGGCACCTTCTTCCGGCTGATCCTGCCGCTCGCCAAGCCCGGCCTCGCGGTGGCCGCCTTCTACAACTTCCTCACCGCCTTCAGCGAGGTCGCCTTCGCCTCGACGTTCATGCTCAGCGACGACAAGTACACCCTTGCCGTCGGTCTGCAGTCCTTCGTCAGCGAGCACGACGCCCAGCGCAACCTCATGGCCGCCACGGCGGTGCTGATCGCGATACCCGCCGCCGTGTTCTTCTACCTCGTGCAGAAGAACCTGGTGACCGGCCTCACCGCGGGCGGCACCAAGGGCTGAGCCGGTACGAGACTCCCGCGCGCCGTCAGGCGCGCGGGTGGCGGCCGCGGTGTCCATCCGACCCCGCCGGCACCGCGGCCGCCTCATCCACCCGTCTCATCCACCCGCCTCGAGACCACTCGCCCTCGACGACGAAGCCGAGCCCCAACACTCCATGTCAGCAACTCCGTTACGTACCAAGGACGTCATGAGCCAGCAGCCCGCAGCCCCGGCCCCCACCCCCACCTCGGCTGTCGCCACCGTCGCCAAGCGCCGTGACTGGTGGCGGGACGCGGTGATCTACCAGGTGTACCCGCGCAGCTTCGCCGACAGCAACGGCGACGGCATGGGCGACCTGGAAGGCGTACGCTCCCGTCTCCCGTACCTGCGCGACCTCGGCGTGGACGCCGTGTGGCTCAGCCCCTTCTACGCCTCCCCGCAGGCCGACGCCGGTTACGACGTCGCCGACTACCGCGCGGTCGACCCCATGTTCGGCAACCTCCTCGACGCCGACGCGCTCATCCGGGACGCCCGCGAACTGGGTCTGCGGATCATCGTCGACCTGGTCCCGAACCACTCCTCCGACCAGCACGAGTGGTTCAAGCGGGCGCTCAGGGAAGGCCCCGGCTCCTCCCTCCGGGACCGCTACCACTTCCGGACCGGCAAGGGCGCGAACGGCGAACTCCCGCCCAACGACTGGGAGTCCATCTTCGGCGGCCCCGCCTGGACCCGGGTCACGGAGCCGGACGGCACCCCCGGCGAGTGGTACCTGCACCTCTTCGCTCCGGAGCAGCCCGACTTCAACTGGGAACACCCGGCGGTGGGGGACGAGTTCCGTTCCGTCCTGCGCTTCTGGCTGGACATGGGCGTCGACGGCTTCCGTATCGACGTGGCCCACGGCCTGGTCAAGGCGGCGGGTCTGCCGGACCTCGGCGCCCACGACCAACTCAAGCTGCTGGGCAACGATGTCATGCCGTTCTTCGACCAGGACGGCGTGCACGAGATCTACCGTCAGTGGCGGCTCATCCTCGACGAGTACTCGGGCGAGCGCATCTTCGTCGCCGAGGCCTGGACGCCGACCGTCGAGCGCACCGCGAACTACGTCCGCCCCGACGAGCTCCACCAGGCCTTCAACTTCCAGTACCTGTCCACCGAGTGGGACGCGGAGCAGCTGCGCGAGGTCGTCGACCGCACCCTGGAGGCGATGCGCCCGGTCGGCGCCCCCGCCACCTGGGTGCTGTCCAACCACGACGTGACGCGGCACGCCACCCGCTTCGCCAACCCGCCCGGCCTCGGCACCCAGATCCGCACGGCGGGCGACCGCGAGGCCGGTCTGCGGCGGGCGCGGGCGGCCACGCTGCTGATGCTGGCGCTGCCCGGCTCGGCGTACGTCTACCAGGGCGAGGAGCTCGGCCTGCCGGACGTCGTCGACCTGCCCGACGAGGTGCGCCAGGACCCGGCGTACTTCCGCGGCGCCGGCCAGGACGGCTTCCGTGACGGCTGCCGGGTCCCGATCCCGTGGACGCGCGAGGGCTCGTCGTACGGCTTCGGCGACGGCGGCAGCTGGCTGCCCCAGCCGTCCGGCTGGGGCGAGCTGAGCGTGGAGGCGCAGCAGGGGGTGCCCGGTTCGACGCTGGAGCTGTACCGCTCGGCCCTCGGTATCCGCCGCGCGCGGCCCGACCTGGGCGCGGGCGACTCGGTGGAGTGGCTGAAGGCCCCGGCGGGCGTACTGGCCTTCCGGCGCGGGGAGTTCGTGTGCGTGGCGAACACCACGGGGGAGTCGGTGACGACCCCGGCGTACGGGCGGGTGCTGCTCGCGAGTGACGAGGTGACCGAGACGGACGCCGGCGAGGCGAAGCTTCCGGCGGACACCACGGTGTGGTTCACGACGGCCTGACACCCCACTACGAGGTCCGCCGCTCTTGGGGGAGCGGCGGACCTTTCGTGTTTCACAAATGCCTTCTCCGACTCCCTGTTCTTTCAGCCATCGAACTATTAACATCGCGCCACTGCAAGGTTTCTGAAAGATTGCAGCAAGAGCCTTCAACGGAGAAGGAACCCCCACATGGCAAGCAGCAGACCCCTTTCGTGTGCCCTCGCCCTGGCCGCCGCGGCCGTCGTCATGGCCCCCACCGCCGTGTCCGCCGCCCCGCCCGGCACCAAGGACGTCACCGCCGTCCTCTTCGAGTGGAACTTCGCCTCGGTCGCCAGGGAGTGCACCAGCACCCTCGGCCCGGCCGGTTACGGCTACGTCCAGGTCTCCCCGCCCGCCGAGCACATACAGGGCTCGCAGTGGTGGACGTCGTACCAGCCCGTCAGTTACAAGATCGCGGGCCGGCTGGGCGACCGGACGGCCTTCCAGAGCATGGTGAACACCTGCCACGCGGCGGGCGTGAAGGTCGTCGTCGACACCGTCGTCAACCACATGTCGGCGGGCAGCGGTACCGGCACCGGTGGCTCGTCGTACACGAAGTACGACTACCCCGGCCTGTACTCGTCGTACGACTTCGACGACTGCACCTCCCAGATCGGCAACTACGCCGACCGCTGGAACGTCCAGCACTGCGAACTGGTCGGGCTCGCCGACCTGGACACCGGCGAGGAGTACGTCCGCAAGACGGTCGCCGGGTACATGAACGACCTGCTCACCCTCGGGGTCGACGGCTTCCGCATCGACGCGGCCAAGCACATCGACACCGCCGACCTCGCCAACATCAAGTCGCGGCTGACGAACCCGGGCGTGTACTGGAAGCAGGAGGTCATCTACGGCAGCGGAGAAGCCGTCCAGCCGACCGAGTACACCGGCAACGGCGACGTCCAGGAGTTCCGTTACGCCTACGACCTCAAGCGGGTCTTCAACAGCGAGAACCTCGCCTACCTGAAGAACTACGGCGAGGGCTGGGGGTACCTGAGCAGCTCCGTCGCCGGTGTGTTCGTCGACAACCACGACACCGAGCGCAACGGGTCGACCCTCACCTACAAGGACGGCGCGAACTACACGCTCGCCAACGTCTTCATGCTCGCGTATCCCTACGGATCCCCGGACATCAACTCCGGCTACGAGTGGTCGGACGCGGACGCCGGGCCGCCCAACGGCGGTGCGGTGAGCGCCTGTTGGCAGGACGGCTGGAAGTGCCAGCACGCCTGGCCGGAGATCCTGCGCATGGTCGCCTTCCGCAACGCCACGCGGGGTGCGGCGATGACCGACTGGTGGGACAACGGGGGCGACGCGATCGCCTTCGGGCGGGGCGCCAAGGGCTATGTCGCCATCAACCACGAGAGCGGCTCCCTCAGCCGGACGTACCAGACGTCCCTCGCCGCCGGCACCTACTGCAACGTGCAGAACAACACGACCGTGACCGTGAACGGCTCGGGCCAGCTCACGGCGACCCTCGCCGCCAACACGGCGCTGGCGGTCTACGCGGGCAAGTCGAGCTGCTGACCGTCCGCCGGTCCGCTCGTTCGCCCTCCCGCGCCACCGCGCACTGCCGTCTCCGGCAGTGCGCGGTGGCGCGAGAGGGGTGATGTCCTCCTGCCATGTGAAAGTTCTTGCCTTGAGTTGCAAGTCTCTTGCTGTAAACCTTTCGTGAGCGATACGGTCACGCGGGCGCCCGGCGACGAAGCCGTCCCGCGGCGTCGGGGTCGGACCCGAGAGAGCCGTAATCGCAAGGAGTTCCCGCCTGTGATACCGAGATGGCCGGCGCCCCCGACGCGCCGCACCGCGCCACCCGCCCGACGGATCGCGGCCGTCGCCGTGGCCGCGCTGGCCGCCGCCCTCGTGCAGCCCCTCGCGGCGCACGCGGACAGCCCGCCCCCACCGCCGTCCGACGCGAGGATGGCCGCCGCCCCGGCCCGCCACGACGACACCCGTGAGCAGTTCTACTTCGTGATGCCGGACCGCTTCGCCAACGGCAGCACCGCCAACGACAAGGGCGGACTGACCGGCTCACGCCTCACCACCGGTTACGACCCCACCGACAAGGGCTTCTACCAGGGCGGTGACCTCAAGGGCCTGACCCGGCGGCTCGACTACATCAAGGGCCTCGGCACCACCTCCATCTGGATGGCGCCGATCTTCAGGAACCGGCCCGTGCAAGGGACCGGCGACAACGCCTCGGCCGGCTACCACGGCTACTGGATCACCGACTTCACCCAGGTCGACCCGCACTTCGGCACCAACAAGGACCTTCAGACCCTCATCTCCAAGGCGCACGCCAAGGGCATGAAGGTCTTCTTCGACGTCATCACCAACCACACGGCCGACGTCGTCGACTACGAGGAGAAGTCCTACGACTACCTGTCCAAGGGCGCGTTCCCGTACCTGACGAAGGACGGCGAGCCCTTCGACGACGCCGCCTACGCCGACGGCGGCACGAAGTTCCCGGCCGTCGACGCCGGCTCCTTCCCGCGCACCCCGACGGTCACCGCCGCGCAGCGGAACGCGAAGGTCCCCTCCTGGCTCAACGACCCGACGATGTACCACAACCGCGGCGACTCGACCTATGCCGGTGAGTCGACCACGTACGGGGACTTCTCCGGGCTCGACGACCTGTGGACCGAGCGCCCCGAGGTCGTCCGCGGAATGGAGAAGATCTACCAGCGCTGGGTGCGGGACTTCCGGATCGACGGCTTCCGGATCGACACCGTGAAGCACGTGAACATGGAGTTCTGGACCCAGTGGGCCACGGCCCTCGACGCCTACGCGGCCAAGCAGGGCCGCGACGACTTCTTCATGTTCGGCGAGGTCTACTCCGCCGACACCTCGATCACGTCCCCGTACGTCACCCGGGGCCGCCTCGACGCCACGCTCGACTTCCCCTTCCAGGAGGCGGCCCGCCAGTACGCCTCCCAGGGCGGCAGCGCGCGCAAGCTCGCCTCGGTCTTCGCCGACGACTACAAGTACACGACGGACAAGGCCAACGCCTACGAGCAGGTCACCTTCCTCGGCAACCACGACATGGGCCGCGTCGGGTACTTCCTGAACCAGGACAACCCCAAGGCCACCGACGCCGAACTCCTCGCCAAGGACGAGCTCGCCAACGAGCTGATGTTCCTCAGCCGCGGCAACCCGGTCGTCTACTACGGCGACGAGCAGGGCTTCACCGGCGCCGGCGGCGACAAGGACGCCCGCCAGACCATGTTCGCCTCGCGCACCGCCGACTACCTCGACGACGACGAGATCGGCACCGACCGCACCCACGCGAGCGACGCCTACGACACCGGCGCCCCGCTGTACCGGCAGATCGCGGCGCTCGCGAAGCTCCGCAAGGCGAACCCCGCCCTCACCGACGGCGTCCAGACCGAGCGCTACGCGGCCGACGGCGCCGGCGTCTACGCCTTCTCCCGCAACGGCACCGGCAAGGACACGACCGAGTACGTCGTCGCCTTCAACAACGCCGGCACGGCGCAGGAAGCGACCTTCGCAACCGGTTCCGCGAACACCGCGTTCCGCGGGATCTACGGCACCGACAAGACGGTTGCCGCCGGCGCCGACAGGAAAATCACCGTAACCGTTCCCGCGGGCTCGGCCGTCGTCCTCAAGGCCGCTCGTCAGCTGCCCGCGCCCGCGGCCGAGCCGACCGTGGTCCTGCACGCCCCCGCGGCCGGGGCCACGGGCACCGTCGAGCTGAGCGCCGACGTGGACGGCGGTCAGCTCAACCGGGTCGTCTTCGCCGCCCAGACCGGCAACGGCACGTGGCGGACCCTCGGCTCCGCCGACCACGCCCCCTACCGGGTCACGCAGACCGTCGACGCGGACGTACCCGCCGCAACGGCCCTGCGCTACAAGGCGGTCGTCGTCGACTCGGCCGGGCGCACGGCGAGCGCCACCGCGGCCTCCGTCACCGGCGCCCCGCCCGCGGAGGAGACCCCCACCGCCTCCTCCCGGGACTACGCGATCGTCCACTACAAGCGCACCGGCGGCGACTACGCCGACTGGGGCCTGTACGCCTGGGGCGACCTCGCCGACGGCGAGTCGACCACCTGGCCGGACAGCCATCCCTTCGTCGGCCGGGACGCCTACGGGGCCTTCGCCTACGTCAAGCTGAAGCCGGGCGCCTCGTCCGTCGGGTTCCTGGTCATCGACAAGCAGGGCGACAAGGACGTCTCCGCCGACCGCACGATCGACGTCACGAAGACCGGCGAGGTCTGGATCGAGCAGGGCAAGGACGGCGTCCTCACGGAGAAGCCCGAGTATCCCGCGCAGGACACCGCCAAAGCCGTCCTGCACTACCACCGTGCCGACGGCGACTACACCGGCTGGGGTCTGCACACCTGGACCGGCGCCGCGAACCCCACCGAGTGGTCGAACCCGCTCAAGCCGACCACGACCGACGCGTACGGCGCGGTCTTCGAGGTGCCGCTCACCGCAGGCGCCACCAGCCTCGGCTACATCCTCCACAAGGGCGACGAGAAGGACCTCCCCTCCGACCAGTCGCTGGACCTCACGGCGAACGGCCACGAGGTGTGGCTGCTGAACGGCCAGGAGAAGTACCTCCTCCCGCAGCCGGCCGGCTCCGCGGCGGCCCTGGACCTGACCACGTCCAAGGCGGTCTGGATCGACCGGAACACCGTCGCCTGGAACGGCTCCGAGGCCGCCGCCTCGACCCAGCTGCTGTACAGCGCGAAGGGCTCGATCGCGGTCGCCGACGGCACGCTCACCGGGGCGGCCAAGTGGCTGCGACTGACGAAGACCACCCTCACCGACGCCCAGAAGGCCGCGTACCCGCACCTCAAGGCCTACACCGCATGGTCCGTCGACCCGCGCGACCGGGACCGGGTGCGTGAGGCGCTGAGCGGTCAGGTCGTCGCCTCCCAACGGGCCGTGAACGGGGCCGTGCTGGCGGCCACGGGCGTACAGATCGCGGGCGTGCTCGACGACCTGTACACCGGTGCGGCCAAGGCGCGGCTCGGTCCGACCTTCCGTGACGGCCGGCCCACCCTGGCCGTCTGGGCCCCGACGGCACAGCGGGTCTCCCTGGAACTCGACGGCTCCACCGTGAGGATGAGGCGCGACGACACCACCGGCGTCTGGTCCGTCACCGGCCCCAGGTCCTGGAAGAACAAGCCCTACCGGTACGTCGTGACGGTGTGGGCGCCCAGTGCCGGCAAGGTCGTCACCAACAAGGTCACCGACCCCTACTCGGTGGCCCTCACCACCGACTCGGGGCGCAGTCTCGTCGTCGACCTCGACGACAAGGCCCTCGCCCCCGGCGGCTGGTCCACGCTCACCAAGCCGAAGGCCGTCCCGCTGAAGGACGCCCGGATCCAGGAGCTGCACGTCCGGGACTTCTCCGTCGCGGACACCACCGTCCCCGCCCGGGACCGGGGCACCTACCTGGCCTTCACCGACGAAGGCAGCGACGGCTCGAAGCATCTGCGGGAACTGGCGGCGGCGGGCACGTCGTACGTCCATCTGCTGCCCGTCTTCGACATCGCGACCATCGCCGAGGACAAGGCCGCACAGTCGACCCCCGACTGCGACCTGGCCTCGTATCCGGCCGACTCCGACAAGCAGCAGGAGTGCGTGAGCGCGACCGCCGCGAAGGACGCCTACAACTGGGGGTACGACCCGTACCACTACACGGTCCCCGAGGGTTCCTACGCGGGCGATCCGGACGGGACCGCCCGTACCGTCGAGTTCCGCCGGATGGTGAAGTCGCTCAACCAGGAGGGCCTCAGGGTCGTCATGGACGTGGTCTACAACCACACGGCGGCGAGCGGCCAGGCGGCGACCAGCGTCCTCGACCGGATCGTCCCCGGCTACTACCAGCGGCTGCTCGCCGACGGCTCGGTGGCGAACAGCACCTGCTGCGCGAACACCGCGACCGAGAACGCGATGATGGGCAAGCTGGTCGTCGACTCGGTCGTCACCTGGGCCAAGGAGTACAAGGTCGACGGCTTCCGCTTCGACCTCATGGGACACCACCCCAAGGCCAACATCCTGGCGGTGCGCAAGGCGCTGGACGCGCTGACCCCCGCCAGGGACGGCGTCGACGGAAAGAAGATCATCCTCTACGGCGAGGGCTGGAACTTCGGCGAGGTCGCCGACGACGCCCGGTTCGTCCAGGCCACGCAGAAGAACATGGCGGGCACGGGCATCGCGACCTTCTCCGACCGGGCGCGTGACGCCGTGCGCGGCGGCGGGCCGTTCGACGAGGACCCGGGTGTCCAGGGCTTCGCGTCCGGGCTCTACACCGACCCCAACACATCGAAGAACAACGGCACTTCGGCCGAGCAGAAGGCCCGGCTGCTGCACTACCAGGACCTGATCAAGGTCGGGCTGAGCGGCAACCTCGCCTCGTACGGCTTCACGGACACCGACGGCAAGGAGGTCACCGGCGCCGAGGTCGACTACAACGGCGCCCCGGCCGGCTACGCGGACGCGCCCGGCGACGCCCTCGCCTATGTCGACGCGCACGACAACGAGTCGCTGTTCGACGCGCTGGCGTACAAGCTGCCGGGGGACACCTCGGCGGCCGACCGCTCCCGCATGCAGGTCCTCGCCATGGCCACCGCCGCGCTCTCCCAGGGCCCGGCCCTGTCCCAGGCCGGCACCGACCTGCTGCGCTCCAAGTCCCTGGACCGCAACTCCTACGACAGCGGTGACTGGTTCAACGCGATCCACTGGAACTGCGCCGCCGGCAACGGCTTCGGCCGGGGACTGCCGCCGGCCGTCGACAACGCCGCCAAGTGGCCTTACGCCAAGCCGCTGTTGACGACCGTCGGAGTCGGCTGCCCGCAGATCACCGCCGCCTCCGCCGCCTACCGGGATCTGCTGAGGGTCCGCACCACCGAGAAGGTCTTCTCCCTCGGGACGGCCGAGCAGGTGCGGTCCGCGCTCTCCTTCCCGCTGTCCGGGAAGGGCGAGACGCCCGGGGTGATCACCATGGAACTCGGTGACCTCGTGGTCGTGTTCAACGCGACGCCGACCGTGCGCAGTCAGACCGTCGACGCGCTCGCCGGGACCGGTTACCGGCTGCACCCGGTGCAGGCGGCGGGGTCGGACCCCACCGTCAAGGCCGCGTCGTACGTGACGCGGTCCGGCACGTTCACCGTGCCGGGCCGGACCGTCGCGGTGTTCACCCGGACGACCCCCTAGACAGGGGCATTACCTTGGTGGAGCAGGCCTTCCATCCGGCCTGCTCCACCGGTGAGTCCGAGGGCCGACACCAGATGAACGCCGACGTCAGCGACAGGCGGACCGACACGACCGTGCTGGTCGTGGACCGTACGGCGGCCGGCCGGTTCGCCCTCGGTGTGGTGCTGCGCCGCGCCGGTCACCAGGTCGTCGCGGTCGGCACCGGCCATGAGGCCCTCGTCGAACTGGACGTACGGCGGCGCAAGGGCGCCCTGCCGGACGTGGCCCTCGTCGACGTCGAGCTGCCGGACATGAGCGGCTTCGAGCTGTGCCGCCGGCTCAAGGCCCGGCCGCACATGGCCGGGCTGCCCGTCGTGCACTTCTCGGCCGGTGACGTGGCCCCGGGCGACCGCGGGCAGGGGCTGGACGCGGGCGGCGAGGCCCACCTCGCGATGCCCGCCGAGCCCGAGGAGATCGACGCGGTGGTCCGGGCGGCCGTGCGGGCCGCGCGGCTGCGGGCCGACGACCAGGCGGCGGCACGGCGGCTTTCCCTGCTGTCGGAGGCGATCGTCGGCATCCAGGCGGCGCGCTCCCCGCAGGAACTCGCCGAGGCCGCCGCCGAGGGCACCGCGCGGCTCACCGGCTCTCCCGCCGCCGTCTTCGTCCTCGGCCCGCACGACGTGCTGCACCGCGGCACCTCCAGGAACCGCACCTCGCTCGCGCTGCCGGACCAGGACGCCCACCAGGCCGTGGTCGCACTGCTGCGGCGGCTCACCCACGGCCAGGCGGGGGTGCGGATCACCACGGTGGCCGCGCCGCTGTGGCCCGCCGGGTTCTTCCGGCCCGGGGTGCCGCACGACGCCCGGCTGGTGCTGATCCCCACCCAGGACGGCAGGTCCTCGGTGTGTCTGGCCACCCCCACCCGAGGGGTCCGCCGGGTGGACCCCGAGACCGAGTCCCGGCTGGCCAGGCTCGCCCAGGCCACCGCGCTCGCCGCCGAGCCGCTGCTGATGTACCAGGCCGAGCGGCACGTCGCGCTCACCCTTCAGCACAGCTTCCTTCCCCGGCCGCGGCGGCTGCCCGAGCTGCCGGGCGTCGACGTCGCCGTCCGCTATGTGCCCGCGTCCCGGGAGGCGGAGATCGGCGGTGACTTCTACGCCGCCCTGCGCACCGGGGAAGGGGTGCTGGCCGCCGTCGGCGACGTGGTCGGGCACTCGCTCGAGGCAGCCACCGTCATGGTCGAGATCCGGCACGCGCTGCGCGCCTACTGCGTCGACGAGAGCGACCCGGCCGTGCTCGCCGAGCGCCTCGACCGGATGCTCCGGCTCTACCACCCCGGGGTCACGGCGACCGTCTGTCTGGTCCTGATCGACCCCGGAACCGGGCGTGTCCGGATCGCCAACGCGGGGCACATCCCGCCGCTGATCGTCCGGGACACCGGCGGCGCCGAATACGCCAAGGCGGCCGGCCCGCTGCTCGGTCCGGGCGTGCCCCACCCGCCGTCCACCGAACTGTTCCTCGAGCCCACCGACCGGCTCCTCATGGTCACCGACGGTCTGATCGAGACCCGGGGCACCGACCTCGCGGTCTCGATGGAGCAGTTGCGCGCGGCGGCCATCGGCGCCATGCCGGGCCTGGACGCGCTGTGCGACACCCTCCTCACCAGCTTCGGCCACGACCGGCAGGACGACATCGCGATGCTGGCCCTGCGGCTGACGACTTAGGCTGATCCTTGTTTCCCTGGAACAGGAGTGCGCCCATGCCGCAGATCACCGTCGACTACTCGACCACGATGGCGTCCGCCTTCGACCGGAACGGGTTCGCGCGGGCCCTGCACACCTCGGTCGTCGAGATCGCGGCCGCCAAGCCGGAAGCCTGCAAGACCCTGTTCCGTCCCGCCGAGTTCACCGCGTTCGGCTACGACGATCCCGAGAAGCGCGGGCACGCGGTCGTCCACGTCACGCTGGGGCTCCTGGCCGGGCGTACCGACGAGACGAAGACGAAGCTGACCGAGGCCGTACTGGAGCTGCTGCGCGAGCACGTGGCGCAGGACGGTTTCGTGCTGCACGCCTCCGCCGAGGTGCGCGACCTCGACCCGTCGTACCGCAAGTACGAGAGCTAGAGCCGGAGCCAGGGCCCGGGCGGCGGGCGGTCTCAGGAGGCCAGGGCGATGAGCCGGGTGACCAGGTCGCCGAACGGCCCGTCGGCCGGCTCGTCGCCCAGCACGGGGCGCAGCAGGGTACGCAGCTCGTCGTCGTGGGCCGCGCCGACGGCCGTCAGCGCGGCGAAGTCCTGCACGAGCTGGACCTCCAGCTCCTCGCGCGGGATGCGCCGCCCGTCCAGCCAGATCAGCGCGGTCGACTCGGCGAGCGAGACCCAGGAACGGACGATCAGTTCCAGGCGCGGGGGCGCGTCGGTGATCCCCAGGTGCGACAGGATCTGTTCGTAGGCGTTCTGGCGTACGGCGTCGATGAGGGCGTTCGTGGTCGAGGAGCCGACCGCCGGTCCGCCGCGCATGAGGGCGGAGAAACCCGGGCCGTGCGCGTCGACGAAGTCGAAGTAGCGGCGCATCACGCGGAGCAGCCGGGAGCCGAGCGGTCCCTCGTGCGGCTCGGCGAAGCGGCCCGCCAGATCTTCCGAGGCCCGCTTCAACGCGGCCTCGTACAGGCTGAGTTTGCCGGGGAAGTAGTGGTAGACGAGGGGACGCGAGATACCCGCGGCCGCGGCTATCTCGTCGATGGAGACCTCGTCCGGCGAGCGCTGGGCGAACAGTTCGAGGGCGACGCCGATCAACTGCTGCCGACGCTCCTCGACTCCCATTCTGCGACGAACCCCGGTAGTCATGCGAACACCTTACCGATCGGTTCCGGCCCAGAACGGACCGGACCGGTGCAGACGTTCACCCCATCCGTCACTTAACCGACCAGTTGTCCGGTCACATGTCAGTCATCTTTCGCTCCGTCCTTCGCTCCGTCCTTCGCGTCACCCGCCGCTCCGTGCGCCGGGTGGAGCGCGGGGCCGCGCGCCGGATCACACGTCCAGCACCAGGCGCCCGCCGCGCGCCCGCGAGACACAGATCAGCGGCGAGTCGTCGCGCTCCGCGTCGGTGAGCAGACCGTCCCGGTGTTCCACTCCGCCCGCCGGCACCCGCTGCCGGCAGGTCCCGCGGAAGCCCTGCTCGCGCGACCGATGTGCCCGCGGACGGCTCAGCGCAGTCCGCTGATCGACCGGCCGTCCTTCAGCCTGCCCTCCAGGCCGGCCTGCGCGCCCTGCTTCGTCGGGACCGCCAGCAGATTGCCCTGACCGGACCCGGTCACCCCGCCGGTCGCCCGCACGGAGGCCGTCGCCTTGTCGCCGGCGGCGAGGAGGTACCAGTCGCCGCCCTTCGACTTCCACAGCACCCCGGCCAGCACATGCGGATCGCGCGGCCCGCACGCCGGTACGTCCCCGGCCTTCGCCACGGCCGCCCCGAACAGCCCGCCCGGCGTGTGGAACTGGGCCAGCACCCTGCTTCCGTCGCCCCGCCAGGTCTCGGCCCGGGTGCACACCCAGGTCGCCGCTCCGTTCGCGTCGGGCAGCCGTTGCCGGGTGTAGCCCCAGGCGTTGACCGTCCGTACGCCCTGTCCGCGGGCGTCGGCCAGCGAGCAGGCGAACGGCGCCCAGGTCCGCAGCGCCGCCGCGCCGCTCGCCTCCTTGGGCGCGGCCGGCCGTCCCGCGGTGAGACGGGCGGGGACGAGCTCGCCGAGGTCGCTGAGCAGATGGGTGCCGGAAGCGTCCGTCAGCTGGAGCACGTTCCAGGTCGTGCACGTGCCGGTGCGGGTGGCCGGGCTGGACAGCGGCGAGGTGATCCCGTCGGTCAGCGTCAGGTCCATCACCCCGGCGCCCGGCTTCGACAGGTCCCGCTCGCCGGCCTTCGTCACCCAGGGCGCCGTCAGATAACGCACGTTGCCGTCCGCCCGGCCCAGCACCAGCGCGCCCGCCTCGGGGCCGGTCGCGCCGTCGACCCGCGCGAAGTCGAGGGCCGCCCCGGCGGTGCCGTCCTTCGGCTCGGCGTAGCGGGCGATGCGCAGACCGTCGTACAGGATCACCACGCGCGCGTTGTCGACCTCGCCCGCGTAGAGGAGCCGGGGCGGCCCGGCGGGGCCGCCGAACGGCGTCTCCGGAGTGGCGGAGACGCGCACGGCCTTCCCGGGGCGGGCCCAGACGGCGAGGGCGCGGCGCAGGAGCGCGCTGTCGCGGGTGAGGGGCCCGCGCGCGGGCCAGACGGAGAAGTCCGTGCGCGCGGAGGTCTTCCAGGCGGCGGGGGACACCTTCACCAGCCGCCCGGGGTCGAGTGCGGCCTCGGCGGCCGGGTTCTGCGCGTACAGCGGCGCGGCCGCGCCGTCGGGTCCCCAGCCGCCGCCGGGCAGCGCGACCAGGGCGCCGCACACGGCGAGCGCCGCCGCGGCGGCCAGTGCCGCCCTGGTGTGCCGGCGGCGGCGCATCAGATCGGTGGGCCGGACCTGGAGCGAGCAGGCGTCGAACTCGGGGGAGTCGAGCAGGGCGTACCGGTCGGCGGGGACCTGGCCGGCCTCGCGCAGGGCCGCCGTCACCTCGGCGCCCGGGACACCGGACCCGGTCAGCACCTCGCGGACGTCGCCGTCGGACAGCCGCTCCAGACCGCGCAGCACGTAGGCCGCCCTGGCCGGGCCCGACAGGGTGGCCAGGCGCTGGTCCAGGGCGAGCTCGTCGGCGCCGCCGGAGCGGGGGAAGAGCCGCAGGCCCCACACCCGGGGGAGCAGCGGCGGGAGCTGAGCGCGCCCGCGCCGGGCCCGGCGCCGCAGCGGCAGCCCCGTCTCCAGCGCCGAACGCACCACCTGGAGGCGGATGTAGGCGTAGCCGGGGTCGCCGTCACGGTCGTCCCCCGCGCCCCCCTTCTGGGCCGGGATGACGGGGGTCGAGGCGCTGCCGCGGGGCAGGGCGCGCTGGGCGAGGGCGTGGGCGGTCAGGACGCGCCGACCGCGGCCGAGGCCGGGGGGCAGCACCAGATAGGCGAGCCGGACGAGCCGCGGGTAGTGCTCGACGAGCGCGGCCTCGGCCTGCTCGACGTCGACGGTCCGGTCGGCGGAGGATCCGGGTGCGGGGCGCGGGGCGACATCCTGTGACTGCACGTCCAGCAGAACGAGCGAGACGGAGGATGGTCACACCGGGCGGGTCAGTCCTCCCGCAGTGCCTTCGCGTAGTCGGCCATCGACCTTTGGTAGCGCGGCAGATGGGGGGCCAGGGCGCCGAGCACGAGGGACAGGCCTTCGCGGTCGCGGCCGAGGCTCGACAGGCACAGGGCCAGACAGGCGCGTACGGCGTCGTCCAACTCGTCGGACGGGGCGTCCAGTTCGGGGGTCAGCAGCTTGACGCCCTCGTCCGCCTGCCCGATGTTGCGCAGGGAGCTGGAGAGTTGGATCTTGGCTCGTCGGCCCTTGTAGCCGCTCACCTCGCTCAGCCCGCGCGCGAGCGCGTCCCGGTACAGCGGGGCGGCCCGGTCCGAGTGGCCGGTCGAGTCCCAGGCGCAGGCCTGCTCGAACGGGCCCAGTGGACTGCCTTCGGGGAGTTCGGCGACCAGTTTGTCGATCACGGCCCGGAACTCGGCCGCGCGCTCCTGCGGATACTCGTCGAAGCCGGCCCAGGCGGTGGTCACGCGATCTTCCCAGTCTTGGTTCACCGGCACACTCTCGCACGGGTGTCCCCACCGGGCAGGGGTATTTTGAGCGCACCGCGCGTGAGAGCCGTATCCAGTGCGAGGCTCTTGCAGGGAGGAACGGATGAAGATGACCCGACCGATGCTCGCGGTGGCCGCCGCCGCGGCGGCGCTGGTGCTGACGGGCTGCGGTTCCGACGGGGCCGAGGAGACCGTCCCGGTGACGGCGACCGGCAGCCTGGAGCACCTGGCCGCCGAGGTGAAGTGCACGCCCGACATGCAGACCGACGCCGACGAGCTCCGGCAGGCCCTCTGCAAGAACGGCGACGGCAAGTTCATCCTGCTGACCTTCGCCACCGACCGCGGTCAGCGCGAGTGGATCAACGGGGCCAAGGACTACGGCGGCCACTACCTGGTCGGCCGCAAGTGGATCGCCGTGGGTGAGGAGACCAGCACCGTGACGGCGCTGCGCAAGACCCTCGGCGGTGACATCGAGGAGGGCACGGACCACTCCGCGCACGTGTCGGGCGAGCCCTCCGAGGGCGCCTCGCACTCCGGTCACTGACCGGACCCCGCGCCCGCAGCGCGCCGCGCCCCGCGCACCCGGCGCACACCAGAAGGCCGGCGGTGAGGAATCCTCACCGCCGGCCTTCTCGGTCGGCTTCGCCGTTCGGTGCTACCGGCAGGTTCTACCGGGCGGCCCGCTCAGCGGGTCACTTGCACTTCTTGCCGGTGTTGATGCAGTTGACCATCTTGTTCATCAGGTTCGTCGAGAAGAAGTTGATGAAGTCGTTGTGGTCGGTGATCGGCTTGTGCAGGTTCTCCGGGAAGCTGTCCACCGCGTACGGCTGCACGACCGTCCCGTTCTGGAGCTTCGGGGCCGGAACGTTGTAGACGAGCCGGACCTGGAGCTGGGGGATCGCCTTGAAGCCGTTGGCGCAGGTGCCGTCGGCCTGGGCGAAGGCCACGTGCGTGCGGTGGTTGGCGCTGTCGATGTTCTTGCCGTCCCAGCAGCTCTGGAAGTTGGTCGTCCGCACCACCTGGCTGCCCTGCGGGCAGATCGGGTACTGGGTCTCCAGCTGCACCTTGTTCTCGAAGCCGGTGCAGCTCCAGTTCACGTTCGCGTTGGCGTTGCCGTTGACGAAGGCCTTCGCGTCACCGGTGATGATGCGCAGGGCCGTCGGCATCGCGACGACCTTGCCCTTCTTGCTGCCGACGAACTTGATCTGCGCCTGGGCGGGCTGCAGGATCTTGCCGACGTTGCCTTCCTTGCCACCGCCGTCGTTGTTCTGGTCGAAGTCCTGCGAGCCGTCCTGGACACGCAGCACCGGCCAGAAGTACGAGGACTTGTCGCCCTGGTTCTGGCAGCTGGTGCCGGCTCCCGCCAGTTCCTGGTCGCTCGCGAACGCGTCGTTGTTCTGGTTGCCGACGTAGTCGTGCAGGTGGTGCGCGCCGTTGGTGACACCGGGGGCGACGATCACGTTGTCCGTGTTGTGGTTGTCGTTCCCGTTGGTGCCGCAGCTCGAGGTGAAGGTGCCCCGGGAACCGCTGTTGCCGTTGGCCTTGGCACCGTTGCCGCCCACGCCGAGCTGCGCGTTGGCCTGGACCTTCGTGATGTCCACGAAGTCCGCGGCGACCGGGCCGTTGCCGCCCTGGCCGTTCTGCGCCTGGCCGGCGTTGCCGTTGTTGTTCTGGCCGCCGGTGTTCTGCTGGCCGCCGTTCTGCTGCTGGCCGCCGGTGTTCTGCTGGCCACCGTTCTGCTGCTGGCCGTTGCCGGCCTGGCCGGCGTTGGTGTTGTTCGCCGCCTGCGTGGTGCAGGCCGCCAACTGGCTCAGCGAGCTGTTGAACTGGCCACCGGACCGCTGGATGTTGATGCGGATCCGGTCGATCGTGGCGGCGCGCTTCTCCTTGAGGGGGCCGGTGATCGCGTTCTGCACGAAGCTGGCGTCGTTCGCCTGGGCCTGACGCGTGGAGGCGAGCCGGGTGTAGGCCTCGGTGATCTGCTTGTCGAGGTTGGCCAGCTCGGTCGCGACACCTTGTTTCGCACCCTGGGGTACGTTCGTCAGCTTCTGCCCCACATCCGGGCAGGAGATGGTGGCGACCTGGGCGGCCGCCGTGGCGGCCTTGGTCGAGTTCTGGCCCGAGTTCGACTCGTGCGCCGAAGCGTAGAAGTTCGCCCAGATCAGCCCGCCCCCGCCGAGCGCTAGGGCCGCCGATGCTGCCACGGCCTTCGTGGCCATCGACGAACGGCGTTTACGTATGTTGCGTCCCATGGAACTCCTCTGACTTCCTTGCGGGGCAGCATCGAGGCGCCCGACAGGAGTGAAGCTGAAGCTGCCCCCTCCTTTACGCATGTGGCCCCGGAGGTGTTCAGCCCGCTCAGAAATTGATGAGAGCTCCGTACGACAAAACAACCGCAACACCCTCACACGACACAGCAGTTGGTGAGGTCAGCGATCCCGGTCCAGATAGGCCAGCACCGCCAGCACCCTGCGGTTGTCGTCGTCCGAGACCTCCAAACCCAGCTTCACGAAGATGTTCGCGGTGTGCTTGGCGACCGCCCGCTCGGTGACGACCAGTTTGCCCGCGATCGCCGCGTTCGACCGGCCCTGCGCCATCAGCTCCATCACCTCCCGCTCGCGCGGAGTGAGCCGGTCCACCGGCCCCTGTCCGTCACCCGAGCGCCGGGCCAGCAGCTGCTGGATCACCTGTGGGTCCATCGCCGTACCACCGGCCGCGACCCGGCGTACGGCGTCCACGAACTGTTCCGCGTCGAACACCCGGTCCTTCAGCAGATAGCCGATCCCGCCGGTGCCGTCGGCGAGCAGCTCGCGCGCGTACAGCTGCTCGACGTGCTGGGAGAGGACGAGCACCGGCAGTCCGGGCCTCCTGCGGCGGGCCCGGAGCGCGCACTGGAGGCCCTCGTCCGTGTGCGTGGGCGGGAGCCGGACGTCGACCACGGCGACGTCCGGCTCCAGTTCGGCGAGCGCCCGCTCCAGTTCGGGCCCGGTCTCGACAGCGGCGGCGATCTCGAAGTCGTAGGCCTCCAGCAGCCGGACGAGACCGTCCCGCAGCAGGAAGAGGTCCTCGGCTAGGACAACACGCAAGGGATCTCCATGGTCACCATGGTGGGACCGCCGGCAGGAGAGCTGACGGCCAGGACGCCGTCGAATGTACCCAGTCGCCGCTCGACGCCGGCGAGACCCGAGCCGGCCCCGATCGCCGCGCCGCCCGCGCCGTCGTCGGTGACCGAGATCCGCAGCCGGCCCGCACCGTGGTGGAGGTCGACCCAGATCCGGCCGGCGCCGGAGTGCTTGACCGCGTTGGTGAGCAGCTCGCTCACCGCGAAGTAGGCCGCCGACTCCACGGGCGCGTCCACCCGGCCGCCCTCGAGCTCGACGCTCACCTCGGTGGCCACCGGCAGCCGCAGTGCCAACGCCCGCACGGCGTCGCCGAGTCCACGCTCGGCCAGTACCGGCGGGTGGATGCCGCGCACCAGGTCGCGCAGCTCGGCGAGCGCCTCGGCGGACGACCGACGGGCCTGAGCGAGCAGCGCCTTGGCCTTCTCCGGGTCCTTGTCGACGAGCATCTCGACGGTCCCGAGGTCCATGCCCATCGCCACCAGCCGGGCCTGGGCGCCGTCGTGCAGATCCCGTTCGATGCGGCGCAGTTCGGCGGCCGAGGTGTCCACGGCGTCCCGCCGGGTCTCCGTCAACACCCGCACCCGCTCGGCCAGTTCGGCCTGGCTCGGGGTGAGCATGGCCTTGGTGAGGAGGAAGTGGACCTGGAGGGCGCTCACGGCGTACCGGTGGGCGACGACGAGGAGCACCCCGCCCAGGGCCGCGGCGCCGAACGCGGACGCCTGGCCGGTGACCGGCACGAAGCCGTACCAGTACGCGACGCCGGGCGTCTCGACGTACACCCGCCACAGCCCGGCCGGCAGCGCCAGCCCCTCGAGGGGATAGAGGACCAGGACGGCCGGCAGCAGGGCGGTCAGGTACCCGGCCGGCATGTCCACCAGGAGCCACAGCAGGTCCCGCCAGGTCGCCGGGTCGCGCAGCAGCGCGTAGGTGCGCCGCAGCGGGTTGGCGGTGTCGGGGGCCGGCCGGTACGCCGACGGGATGCGCACCCCGCCCCACCGCTCGGCGAGCGCGCGCCGCCGATCGGCGTAGGCGCGCACCCCCTTCACCACGTAGGGCGTGGTGAGGGCCCCGACCCCGATCGGTATCAGCGCCATCGACACGAGGGAGAGGCAGAAGCCCAGGATGCTCAGCGGCAGCGACCCGACGGCCAGCGCGAGCCCCCGCCCGGCGGCGAGCAGCATCCCGCGCGCCCTCGAACCGCCGTCACCGCTCTTCGTGTTGGTGTCCATGACCTCAGTCTGGCCGAGCCGCGGACGGGCGGTCACTGGCCCGACGCCCCCGGTCAGGGGGTGGTGCCAGGTACACCTCCGGGGCCGGGTCCACCGGTGCCCGCCGCGAGCACCTTCGCCTCGACCTCCGGGTCGAGGCCCTTGCGGGGGCGGTCCGGACGCTGGGGCGCTTCACCGCCGATCGACCTCAGCCAGGCCCAGGTGTCGGCGACGGTCTCCTCCACCGGACGGCAGGCCAGCCCCGCCGCCACCGCCCGGGAGACGTCGGCCGCGTGCAGGGCGTCGTGCATGTCGGTGCCCGGCGGCACCCACACGGGCAGTTCGGTCCACGGCTCGATGCCCGCGCCGAGGATGGTCTCCGGTGCCGTCCACCGCAGTTCGGCGTCCGAGCCGGTGGCCCGCACGCACGCCTCCAGCAGCGCGCTCATCGTCGCGTGTCCCTGCGGGCTCATCAGGTTGTACGGCCCGCTCAGCTCCCGCCCGACCGCGCCGAGGATCCACTCGGCGAGATCGCGGGCGTCCACGTACTGCAGGGGCAGCTCGCGCGGGCCGGGCGCGAGGACCGGGCCGCCGCGGGCGATCCGGGTCAGCCACCAGGGCAGCCGTCCGACGTTCTCGTACGGGCCGAGGATCAGCCCGGCCCGTACGAGAACGGAGGACTCCGCGCCGAAGGCGTCGACGACGGCCAGCTCACCGCCGCGCTTGTCCCGTGCGTAGTCGCTCTGTTCGGCGTCGGGCTCGGCCCCCTCGACGACGGGCGCGTCCTCGGCGTACCCGGCGGGCGGGGCCCAGGTGTACACCGAGCAGCTCGACACGTACACATACCGGCGGGCCCGGCCCCGCAGCAGCCGCGCCGCCTCGTGCACCGCGCGGGGCGCCGCCGACCAGGTGTCGACGACGGCGTCCCAGTCGCCCTCGGCCAGCGCGTCGAGGCCGCCGGGCGCGGTGCGGTCACCGGTCAGGGACCGGGTACCGGGGGCGGATGCGAACCGCCCCCGGTTGAAGACCGTCACGTCCCAGCCGCGCCCGAGGGCCGCCTCGACGACGGCCCGTCCCACGAACTCCGTACCACCCAGCACCAGAAGTCTCATACCGGTGACTGTGCCCGGTCCGGACGCGGCGGGGAACCGCGCTCTGCCGTCGGCAGACCGCGTGGGTCAGTGGCCGGTCGGCGGGGTGTACTTGTAGCCGACCCGGCGCACCGTCTGGATCGACTGGCGGTGCTGTGCGCCCAGCTTGCGGCGCAGCCGGGCGATGTGGACGTCGACCGTGCGGCCGTCGCCCACGTGCCCGTAGCCCCACACCGTGGTGACGAGCTGGTCGCGGGTGTGCACCCGGTTCGGGTGCGCGACCAGGTGCGCGAGCAGCTCGAACTCCAGGTAGGTGAGGTCGAGTTCCTGACCGTCGACGGCGGCCGTGCGCTGCACGGGGTCGATCCGGACGAGCGGACGCCCGGCCCCCTCGGGCTCGGCGGCCTCCTCGGCCGCCGGCCGGTCCGGCACCGCCACCGGCAGGAACGGCGGCTGCTGGTCGGCCGGGACGAGCACCAGGTAGCCGACCATCGGCGGCTGGCCCGGCAGGGTGGGCAGGGTGTGGGCGGGAGCGGGCAGCCAGGTCGCGCCCGGCGGCAGGAAGTCGGTGACGTCGACCACCTCGTCCCGGTCGACGGCCCGCAGTCGATGGCGGGCGGTGCCGTTCGGGGTGGCGGTGGTGAGGCTGGGAGCGGAGGAGAGAGAACGAGTGTTCGCCATGAGAGGTCAGCTCTTTCGCGCGAGAAGTTCGTCGGGGAGGACGACGGCCGCGATTCGTGGTCGGGCTCGTCGAGGACGTACGTCGTGCGCGCTGGCCGAAGGCCGGGGGTGTACGGCTTTAGAGGGCCGGCGCGTTCATCGCGCGGCAACACACCCGGTCGAAGTCATGGTGCTGACGGGAAGGCCAGAAGGGCTCGAGGTCGTGACGACCCGTCGCGGTGCACTTCTGGAAGCTTGCCATGGGCCCATTGAAGCAGACACCCGCCCGTAACAGGAGCCTCCGCTCACAGCTTGGACGATTCCTGGCGCGAAGTCGGCGTCAGCCGACCACGCGCGCCGTCCCGAGGAGCGTGCGGACGGCGGCCCGCAGCACGTCGTCCGGATGCGCGGCGTCGCCGTACATGAGGTCCTTCACGGCCCGCCGCGGCGACTCGGCCCCGCGGCGCAGCGGTTCCACGGCGAAGCGGGGGAGGAGCCCCATCTCCGTGAGCGTCACCACCGGGTGGGGCGGGCCCGGGTGGCACCTACGCCACTCCAGCGCCTCCCGGGCCAGGGGCTCCACGGTGTCCTCGGTCCTGCCGGTGATGCGCCAGACGGCCAGTGCGGCCGCGGCCCGGGTGCCGGACGGGGTACGGGGCGCGAGCAGCGGCTCGATGAACGGCAGCAGCGGTGCGGCGGCGGCACCGAGCCGGCCCGCGAGGTTCGTCGCCCAGGAGGAGGCCGAGGCGGTCAGTTCCCGGCGCAGGAGGGACAGCGCCGGCCCGGGGTCCGCGGCGACCGGCCAGAGCGCCACCGCGGCCTCCGCCGAGACCGAGGAGTGGACGCCCTCCCGGGCGCAGATCCGCAGCGCCCGCTCGCCCACGTCGCCCGCGCCGCGTCCCAGCCCGCTCAGCACGGCGACCGCGACGGACGGGTAGCCGGTGCCGTGACGGGTCAGCAGTTCGGCGAGCTCCTCGACGGCGTCCGCCGCCACCTCGGGGTACCGCGTCAGCACCTTGACCAGCTCCGAGTGACCGTCCCCCGACTGCCGCGCCACGGCCCGCGCCACGGGCGCCGCCCCGGTCCCGAACTCCTCGGTCACCGCCTTGACGGCGCGGACGGTGTCGTACGCACCGGGCGCCTCCCCGAGCAGCCGCAGCGCCTCCTCGACCGCCACGGCCACCGGCACGCGCGCGCGGGCCAGCGCGGTGACCGCCCCGGCCCGCACCGCCGGGCTGCCGCCGGCGAGGTACGGCACCACCCGCTCCCGTACGCGCGCGTGCAGTTCCGGCGGCAGCGCGCAGGCCAGCTGCGCCAGCCGGTACAGCTGCCAGGCCTCGCCCTCCGTCTCGCGCAGCGCCCACGGGAGCACGTCGGCCTCGCGGTCCCGCCAGCGCTCGGTGATCCCGAAAGCGAGCGGCATCCCCTGGCCGAGGGCCCGCAGCGCGGCGTCGGGATCCTCCAGCAGCCGTTCGGTGAACGGCTGGTGGTGCGCCGGCCACAGCGAGGTCTCCGGTTCCTCGGGCTGCTCCGCGGCGGCGCTGTACGCCCGCGCGCAGGCGTCCACCAGCGGGTGCGGCAGGGGCGGTTCGGTGGTGCGCAGCAGGTCCTCGGCGGCGGCGAGCGCGACCCGGGGCTCGGGGTCGGCCAGCAGAGGGTGCCGCCAGGCGCCGTCGCCCGGATCCAGCAGTCCGAGCGCCGTCACGACCCGGGCGCGCACCCGCGGGTCGCTCTCCTCGGCGAGCCGGTCCCGCAGCAGCGGCGCGGTCGCCGGGCCGGACTCCCGGCCGCACGCGGCGATCAGCAGCACCATCGACTCGCGTACGGCCGGGTCGGCGTCGTGTGCGAAGGGGATCAGGGACGGCATCGCCTCCGCCACGGCCCGCCGGGCCCGTTGCCGTTCGTCCCGGTGCCCGGCCCAGTTCGCGAGGTTCGCCAGCAGGCCGAGCAGTTCGGCCCGGGGGCCGGCCCCGTGCAGGGCCAGCCGGATCAGATGCGGCACCGCGGGTGCCGTGGGGATCTCCTCCCGGAAGCACAGGGAGGAATGCAGCAGGTCCATCGCCCGCTCGCGCACGGCCTCGTCCGTGGACTCCAGCGCCCGCAGCAGTGCGGGTACGTCGCCCGTCGAGCCGTATGCGCGTTCGAGACCCGTCCGGTCTCTCTCCGTCCCCATGGGAGCGCAGGATATGCGGAAGGGGCGCCCGTCGAGTCGACGGGCGCCCCTTCGCGAGAGCGGCGGAGCGGATCAGACCTGGCCGGCCTTCTCCAGCGCCGAGCAGCAGGTGTCGACGATCAGACGCGTCACCAGGTACGGGTCGACGTTCGCGTTCGGACGGCGGTCCTCGATGTAGCCCTTGCCGTCCTGCTCGACCTGCCACGGGATGCGGACCGAGGCGCCACGGTTGGAGACACCGTAGGAGTACTCGTTCCACGGGGCGGTCTCGTGCAGACCCGTCAGACGGTCGTCGATGCCGGCGCCGTAGTGCTTGACGTGGTCGAGCGGCTTCGAGCCCTCACCGAGCGACTCGCACGCGGTGATGATCGCGTCGTAGCCCTCGCGCATCGCCTTCGTGGAGAAGTTGGTGTGCGCGCCGGCGCCGTTCCAGTCGCCCTTGACCGGCTTCGGGTCGAGGGTGGCGGAGATGCCGAAGTCCTCGGCGGTGCGGTAGAGCAGCCAGCGGGCCACCCACAGGTGGTCGGAGACCTCCAGCGGGGAGACCGGGCCGACCTGGAACTCCCACTGGCCGGGCATGACCTCGGCGTTGATGCCGGAGATCGCGAGACCGGCGGCGAGGCAGTTGTCCAGGTGCGCCTCGACGACCTCACGGCCGAAGATCTCGTCGGCGCCGACGCCGCAGTAGTAACCGCCCTGCGGGGCCGGGAAGCCGCCCTTGGGGAAGCCGAGCGGGTAGCCGTCCTGGAAGAACGTGTACTCCTGCTCGATGCCGAAGATCGGCTCCTGACCGGCGAACTTCTCGGCGACCTCGGTGAGCGCGGCACGGGTGTTGGACTCGTGCGGCGTCATGTCGATGTTGAGGACCTCGCACAGGACGAGGATGTCGTCGCCGCCCCGGATCGGGTCGGGGCAGGTGAAGACCGGCTTGAGGACACGGTCCGAGGAGTGGCCTTCGGCCTGGTTCGTGGAGGACCCGTCGAAGCCCCAGATTCCCAGCGCGTCGAGACCGGCGGGCTCACCCGCGATGATCTTCGTCTTGGAACGGAGCTTCGCCGTCGGCTGGGTGCCGTCGATCCAGATGTACTCAGCCTTGAAGGTCACGGGCCACTTCCTTCGGGGTGTGTCTGACGCACTTGCGGGTGCTGCGGCGCTGCGGCACTGGGGCGCCGCCTGTTTGCCCGGCAGCTTGTCAACAGGCGATTTCCCGATCATTGCTCGAATGTGAACCCCGTGTTACCTGGTGGTTCTGTGGTACGGCTCACGGTGTGAGCGGTGAATCGGCGGGTTCGTATGCGATGGGCGCCCGCGCGCCGCGACGCGTGGATCCCGAACGCGCGGGCCTTGGACGTGCGGTCCCTGTACGCGTGGATTCCGAAGCCGGCGGCCCCGAACGCGCCGGTCCTGCTGCTCGTGGCCGCGAGCAGCAGGACCGATGACACGTACACCCTTACGGGATGTTCGGCAGGATGCCGCCGGTGCGCCGAGGCGCCCGGTGGCCGGACGTCACCCCACCTTCTCGATCAGGGCCCGGCGGATCAGGAACTTGCCGGGCTCACGGACCAGTTCGAAGGCCGCGTTGTTGAGCAGGGCACAGCTGCCGGATACCGAGGTCACCTCGACGGTCGTGGACTTGTTGTTGTCCAGGTTGGTGACCTTCAGCTTGGTCCCCGCCGGGAACTGGTTACTCGACGCGGCCGGGGCACCGCCCTCGCCGGAGAGCGTCACCGTGGAACCGTTGCAGACCTGCTGGCCGGAGGCGGCACCGCCGCCGTTTCCCGCGTTACCCGCGTTGCCCGTGTTTCCGGCCGGTGCCGAAGCCGCCGGTGCCGAAGCCGCCGGTGCGGAGGCCGCCGGTGCGGAAGCGGCCTGCGAGGGCTGGGTCGCCTGGGAGTCCTGAGCCGACTCCCCAACGACGCAGCCGGACGCCTGCTGCTGGACCTTGATCTGCGCGATGACCGCCTCGCGGTTGGCGATCCGGGCCTCGGACTGCGCGTCCGGGTTCGTCCGCTGGCCCTCGATGAACTTCTCGTTGTTGCCGAGGGCCGTGGCCAGTCCCGCGCAGACGGTCGAGTCCCCGGCGGACAGCGTCCTGGCGTCCTGCCCGCTCTGTGAGGCGTTCGAGGTGGACGCCATGGCGAAGGCGCCGGCGCCCGCCACCGCCGCGGCGCTGACGAGCAGCGCGATCTTCTTCTTCGTGCCGAGACTTCTCCTGCGCGACATGCGCGCCTCCTGAGGGGTAGGGGAGCGTACGCCGCTATGTACGAGATACCGAACGAGGTTACTCAGCGGTTACAGGAGTCAACCGAAGTGGCGTGCGTCACAACGGAGTTGGGGGTGCGGGCCCTGAGTCAGTTCCTCCCCTCCTCGTAGGCCGCCACCGTGTCGTCGGCCCGCTGGAGCAACCCCTCGGTCCGGGAGATGAGTTCGGCCTCCCCGGTCTTCGCGCCGTCGCCCCACAGCCCGTTCGCGAACAGCACCGACCGGACCGTCATCGCCCGTCGGGAGACCCCGGCCGAGCCCGGCGGGACCGTCGGCAGGCCGGCCCGCGGCGGTGGATCCAGCGGGTCCACCTGATACCTCACCGGGTCCGTCGAGGCCATCGTGAACACGCGCGAGGCGTCCTCCACCCGCTCGAAGCTCAGCACGGTGACCGTCACCTGCGACCGCTGTTCGGTGTCCGTGAACAGGGCCGCCGTCGACCGGGAGCAGCCCTCGCCCTGTTCGACCAGCCGGGCGAGCTCGGGCGACGCGCCCCGAGCGCAGTCGACGGTGGTGGACAGGTCGACGCGGGCGTACCGGGAGCCGTCCCGCAGCCGGACGCCCGTCGAGGGGAACGCCTGCTCCGGCCGGACGATCGGACGGGCGAGCAGGGAGCGGAGCGCGCTCGGGGCGCCGGACAGGAGGCCCGCGTCCCCGGACGGTACGGCCACGGGCCCCAGGGCGGTCGTGGTCGCCGTCGCCGGGGGAGCGGACGTGGTCCGGTCACCGTCGTCCTCGTCCGCGATCAGCAGGGTGCCGGCGGCCATGGCGGCGACGAGGGCCGCCCAGGACCCGACGGCCGCCGAACGCCGGGCCCGCCGGCGCCGTCGTGTTCGCGCCTGCTCGGGAGGGAACCCGAGCCCTTGATCACCGAAGGTCATGGCGGCGGAGGGTAGCAGTGCGCGCCGCGCCGACTCCCGCCGCCGGACGAATCGTCGTCCGTCCGGCAAGCGCACCTCGAGCGGGACGACGCGTCCAGGGCGCTTCTTCTGGATCAGCCCGGGTCCACGGCGCCCGGCACGGCACCTCGCGGCGTTGTCGCCCGACCCGCGTACACCCCGTACGCGCACCATGCTCCGCCTTGCGATGCGCCGCACCGGACACCGCGGCCTGATCCGACCCGACCCAGGAGAAACGCCCTCTAGCGGGACAACGCGTCCCGTACGGCCTCGTCGGTGCGGGCCACCAGTGCGGTGCCGTCGTCCGCCGTGATGATGGGGCGCTGGATGAGCCGGGGGTGCGCGGCGAGCGCGGTGATCCAGCGTCCGCGCGTACTGGCGTCCCGCGCCCAGTCCTTCAGGCCGAGTTCCGCGGCCACGGCCTCCTGGGTGCGCGTGATGTCCCAGGGTTCCAGGCCGAGGCGATCGAGTACGGCCGCGATCTCGTCCTCGCTCGGCACGTCCTCCAGATAGCGCCGGACGGTGTAGTCGGCGCCCTCGGCGTCGAGGACCGTGAGGGCGCCGCGGCACTTGGAACAGGCGGGGTTGATCCAGATCTCCATGCGGCACACGGTAGCGGTCCGAAGCCGCGAAAGCCCTTGTGATCAGGGGCGATTGTCAGTGGTGGGCAGTAGAATAGAAGCAGTGTTCGAGGGTTCGCCGGAGGTTCCGGACCGGGCCCTGACCGCGACAGGAGGATGCCTGTGCCCGCTGCCGCACTGAAGCCGAAGCCGTTGCCGACCCAGTCCACCGCGAAGCGTTCCGTCCAGCTCGACCTGCCCTATGTACCCGTCGAGAAGCGGCCGTTGCCGCCCGGACGACCGCGCGAGTGGTACGTCACGCACAACCGTCGCCTGAAGGCGATGCGCCTCGCCATCGCCCTGCTCGACCTGGGCGTGTATATGCCGAACCAGGCCCGTAACGAGAAGATCCGCAGCACGGCGGCGCTGATCGGCGTTCATGCGCCGTCGGACACGACGTGCCACATGGTGCGGGCGCTGCTGCGGTACTCACGCTGAACCGGGCGCCGGGTGCCGTTCCCGGTGACGGCACCCGGCGTCGGCGTCCAGGAACGGGGACGGGGACGGGACCACGGCGAGGGCAGGGACTCCGGGACGGACGCGTGGTCCGGGGGATCACCTCACCAGGTCCTTCTCCACCGGTGTGCGGAACCTCGGTGTCACCCGGGTCGCCCCCAGCCACGACTCCAACCGCGCCGCCTCCGCCCCGATGGCCGCCTTCGCCTCGGCGCCCACGCCCTCGCCGCCGTCCTTGTCCTCACCGGCCAGGATCCGCCACACGACCTCGCCGTCGGCCCGTTGGGCCCAACTCCCCACCACCCGGCCGTTCCACCACACCGTCGGGCCCACGTTCCCGCTGTAGTCGAACAGGCCGGGGCGCAGCTCCGGGGCCAGATACCAGTCCCGGGCCTGCCAGCCCATGGCCGTCGGGTCGAGGCCGGGCAGCAGGGCCGCCCACGGTTCGCCGGGGGCGGGCACGGCATCCACGTCGTCCTCGACGACGTACCCCGTCCCCTCGTCCAGCGTCACCGCACGCGCCCCGATCGCCGTCAGCGCCCGGCGGACGTCCGTCACCTTCCAGCCCGTCCACCACTTCAGATCGGCCTCCGTGGCCGGGCCGCACGCCGTCAGCCAGTGCCGCAGCAGCTCCGACTGGGCCTGGGCCACCGGCAGTTCGGCATGCTCGGGGGCCAGGGCCCAGCGGAACTGGCTCGACGTCCACGAGCCCAGGGGGCGCCCCCTGACCACCTTGCCCTCCACCCCCAGCACCCTCAGCAGCCGCGTCACGACGGTGTGGACGCCCTCGTAGGGCTTCCCCGCCGCGTACACGAACCGCTCCCGCAGCCGCGGCTCCTCGCGGGCCAGCTCGGCCGCCGTCGCCTGGCCGAGCCGGGCCAGGGCGGCCAGCGCCGACTCCTCGACCTCCTTCAGCCAGGCCGTGTCCGGTGCGCCGGCCTTCGCCATGTCCTTCACCAGGTTGGCCCGCTCCCGCGCGGCGACCGCCAGGCCGGTCGAGGCGTGCACGACCGCCGTCGACTCCGTCGGGAACACGAAGACCGTGTGCCGCATGCCGTGCATCCGGACGAGGCTCCGGTCCGCGTACAGCGCCCGGTCGGTCTCCGCCACCGTCGTCCCCGGGTCGGCGAGACGGGCCCCGACCGCCAGGTACACCGTCGCCGGGTCGGAGCCGTGCAGGGCGAGGAGCGCGTCGGCCACCGCCTCGGGCGTCGCGACCCGCGCCCGCGGGGCCAGCCGGTGCCGCAGGGCCAGCCGTGCCCGCCGCTCGGCCACACCGATGTACCGCAGCCCGTCACCCATTACCGGCCTCCATCCCTCGTATCCCCGTCGCCGTCCGGCACCCGTCCCTGCCCGCCATCCTTCCCGACACCACTGACAATCGGGTCCCCACGCCCGTGCCGCCGACGGCAGCCGGGCCCCAGGGACGCTCCAGGACCGCCGGGGCGGCCGGAGCTGCCGGGCGCGCCGGCTGTCACCCGTTCGACGTACCCGACATGCGGACGCCCCTCTCCCGGCCTTCACTGCGAACAGGAGGCCGGGAAATGTGGTGAACCGGGAGGCGGATGTGGTGCGAAGGCGACGCGGATGACCACCCCCACCGACCGTGCCCGACGCGGCCGGGACGCCCGCAAGCGCGTCTCGCGTTCCGCCCACGCCCTCTGGGTCCCGTCCGTCGACCGGCCCGACCCCGTCGCCGTGCTGGAGCGCCAGGGCCGGGAGCGGCTGCCCGAGCTGCTGCCGATCCGGTACGGGCGGATGGCCGCCTCGCCGTCCGCCTTCCTGCGCGGCTCGGCCGCCCTCATGGCCGCCGACCTGGCGTCGCAGCCGCACACCGGGCTGACGGTGCAGCTGTGCGGCGATGCCCACCTGCTCAACTTCGGGCTGTACGCCTCCCCGGAGCGCGGGCTGCTCTTCGACCTCAACGACTTCGACGAGACGTTCCCCGGGCCCTTCGAATGGGACGTCAAACGGCTCGCCGCCTCCGTCGCGGTGGCCGCCCGCGAGAACGGCCACCCGGAGCCGAGGGTGCACCGTGCCGCCCTGGAGGCCGTGGCCGCCTACCGCACCGCCATGCGCCGGCTGTCCCGGCTCGACGAGCTCGCCGTCTGGTACGAGCGCATCGACGCCGAACGGCTGCTGCCCCTGCTGCGCGCCGCCCGGCGCCGCGGCCGGGCCGGGGACAGCCTCACCCGCGCCCGCCGCCGCACCAGCCTGCAGGCCCTCGACAAACTCACCGAGGTCGTCGACGGCCGCCGCCGCATCATCCACGACCCCCCGCTCCTCGAGCCCGCCGGCGCCTCCGACAGCGCCGCCCTGCGCAAGATATTCAGCGACTACCGCTCCACCCTCACCGAGGAGCGCCGTCTGCTGCTGGACCGCTACCGCTTCGTCGACGCCGCCCGCAAGGTCGTCGGCGTCGGCAGCGTCGGCACCCGCTGCTTCATCGTGCTGCTCGCCGGACGTGACACCGACGACCCGCTGTTCCTCCAGATCAAGGAGGCCCGCGCGTCCGTCCTGGAGGAGCACCTGCCCAGCGGCCCGTACGTCCATCCCGGCCACCGGGTCGTCGCCGGGCAGCGGCTGCTCCAGGCCGCCGGGGACGTCTTCCTGGGCTGGATGACCGGGCCGCAGAGCCGTGCCTTCTACTGGCGTCAGCTGCGCGATCTGAAGAACTCCGGCGGCGTCGCCGGGATGTCCCCGGCCGACCTCGCGGCGTACGCCCGGCTGTGCGGCACCGCCCTGGCCCGCGCCCACGCCCGGTCCGGCGACCGCGTCGCCATCGCCGGCTACCTCGGTGGTGCCGACACCTTCGAACGTGCCGTCGCCGACTTCGCCCTGGCCTACGCCGACCGGACCGCCGCCGACCACGCGATCCTGGGCGCGGCGGTCGTGGCGGGCGTGGTGAGCGCGGCGCCGGGCGTCTGAGCGCCGCGAGGCGCCCGGCCGCCGGTCAGTCGGGCGTCGCCGTCCACCCGCCCTCGTCCGGGGCGGCCAGCACGGCGGTCACGAACGCGCGCCGGTCGTCCGCGTGGTCCTGGAACCACAGGCCCAGCCGGTGTCCGGCGGCGGGCAGTTCGAACCTCGTGTACCGGGCGCGGGTGGCCAGCGCGTCGTGGACCGCCTCGGTCACGCGACTCCAGGCCAGCGGAAAAGGGGATGCACGTTGAGTGACGGACTGCGTACGCTGAAGGCGCCACCCCACCCTTCTCGCCACGCTCAGTCACCGTCCCCGCCCAGGAAGGAGGTACACCATGGGCACCGTCGTTCTCTCCGGGGCCGTCGTCCTGGTGGTCCTGGGATTCGGAAACCCGCTCTACTGGCTCGCCGCGGCCGGCGTGCTGTTCCTGTACGTGCGGTACGGGCTCGACACGTCCGCGCCGCCCGCACCCGGCCCCGCGCCGACCGCGGGAACCGCGCCGACGTCGTACAAGGCGTACCGCGACCGCCGTGACAAGCAGGCCAAGTGGGAGCGCCGCTACCGTCGCGAGCGCCCCCTGGAGTCCCGCCGCCAGGAGCGCGAGCGCAGCAAGTAGGGCCCGCCCGGTCCGCCTACAGGCCGGGGGCTCCCCACACCGGGAACCAGCGGCCCAGGTCCTGCTCGATCCGCAGGTCGCCCGTGAGGGCTGCCTGCACCTGCAGCTCCAGTGCGCCGTCGCGCCGCTGCCCCGGACCGGGCAGCGGCGCGAACGGGTAGAAGGAACCCCGCTTGTACAGGTACACGAGCGCCAGCCGTCGGCCGCCCGTCTCCTCCGTCCCGTCCCGCCGGTCCTCGAACCCGGCGAGGGAGCACAGGAGCTGCGGCCCGAAACCGTTGACCTCCATCGCGCTGTTCACCGCGTGCAGGTCGTTGACCAGCAGCGGCAGCTGGTCGGGAGTGCGCTGCGAGAGCAGCCAGGAGTAGCCGTAGTCGTCCCGCACGAGCCGCACCGGGGGACCGGTGCGCTCGGTGTCCGCGTCCAGGAGCGCCTGCACCTCGCGGTGCGTCTGCTCGAAGGCCGAGCCCTCGACGGTCGCGAAGCACACGGCACCCTGCCCGGTCGGGGTGAACCCGGCCGCCGCCTCCAGCGTGACGGCCGCCGAAGGCAGCGCGAACAGCTGGTCCAGGTCGGGCACGACCGGCTTCGTCCGGCCGAGCAGGATGTCCAGCAGCCCCATGATCAGCCCGCCTTCCCCGGCGCGGCCGCCTCGCCCAGCTCGCCGGAGATCCGCCCCAGCTGCTCGAGCCGCTGTTCCAGGCTCGGGTGGGTCGAGAACAGCCCCGCCACACCGGGCTCGGCGCCCAGGGCCGGGGTGAAGTAGAAGGCGTTGAAGGCCTGGACCGTCCGCAGGTCCTTCGTGGGGATACGGGCCAGGTCGCCGGAGACCTTCGTCAGCGCGGAGGCCAGCGCCGAGGGGCGGCCGGTCAGCTGCGCCGCGGCCCGGTCCGCCGCCAGCTCCCGGTACCGGGACAGGGCCCGGATGAGCAGGAAACTGATCGCGTACACGGCCGCCGAGACACCCATCACGGCGGCGAAGACGACCGCGGCGTTCTGGTCCCTGCGCGCGCCGCCGAACACCTGCGAGTAGAACGCGAACCGCACGACCAGCCCCGCGATCACGCCCAGGAACGACGCGACCGTGATCACCGCCACGTCCTTGTGCGCCACATGCGACAGCTCGTGCGCGAGTACGCCCTCCAGCTCGGCCGGCTCCAGCCGGGCCAGCAGCCCGGTCGTCACGCAGACCACCGCGTGGTCGGGATTGCGCCCGGTCGCGAACGCGTTCGGCATGCCCATCTGCGACACGGCGACCACCGGCTTCGGCATGTCCGCGATGGCGCACAGCCGGTCGATCACGGCATGCAGCTCGGGATACTCCTCACGCTCCACGACCCGCCCACGCATCGCGAACAGCGCGACCCGGTCGGAGAACCAGTACTGCGCACCCAGCATCGCCACCGCGACGACCGCGACCAGCACCCACGACTTCAGCAACACGATCAACGCGGCCACGAACGCCACGTACAACAGTCCGAGCAGGAACAGCGTGACCGTCATCCGCACGGTCAGCTGCCGGTCGCTCCGGAAACGGCTCTGCATCTGCATCACCCCGCAGTCAGGCACTCGCCCCACTGCCAGTGTGCACCGCTCCACCCCCATGAACGCTCCCCGAACGAACCTAGGAGGAGCAAAGGCTCCCGAGTGACCCCCCGATGCCGACCGACGTCGAACGCGATCCAGGCCCGTGGATCGGCGACGACGATCGCGTTCGGCAGGGGCATGCCCCCGGCGAGCCGTGCCGTCGCCGCCGACCCGCCCCTGACGTCCTCCCGTACTTCCCGCACCTCAGTACCGCTCCCGGAACCGCGTGTACCCCAGCAGGAGGATCACCGCGGCCACGCAGCCCAGGACGAGCGTCGTCGACAGCCAGGACGAGCGGGGCGATGCCACCCGGTCCGGGGCGCCGCGGAACGGGACCGGCTCGGGTGGGTTCTCCTTCCAGCGGGCGGCCAGCATCCTGGCCCGCGCCGAAGGTTCCTTGTGTACCGCGTCGTCCGCCCACCTGAGGTCGAACTCCCGCTCCACATCATCCTGTTCGGGCATTCCCGTCTCTCCCCCGTCACCTCTGTCGAGGTCTTCCCGTCGAACATCAGTGCCGGAAACCATACGACGACGCCCCCGTCCCTGAGAAACAGGAACGGGGGCGGACCCGAAGACTCACGGACCTGACGGCCCGGGGCCGATCACACGTCGTAGTACAGCTCGAACTCGTGCGGGTGCGGACGCAGCTGGAGCGGGGCGATCTCGTTGGTGCGCTTGTAGTCGATCCACGTCTCGATCAGGTCGGACGTGAAGACGTCACCGGCGAGCAGGAACTCGTGGTCCGCCTCGAGGCGGTCGAGGACGGCCGGGAGCGAGGTCGGGACCTGTGCGACGCCCGCGTGCTCCTCGGGAGCCAGCTCGTAGAGGTCCTTGTCGATCGGCTCGGCCGGCTCGATCTTGTTCTTGATGCCGTCCAGGCCCGCGAGGAGCAGGGCGGAGAACGCCAGGTACGGGTTGCCGGAGGAGTCGGGCGCGCGGAACTCGACGCGCTTGGCCTTCGGGTTGGAGCCCGTGATCGGGATACGCATGGCCGCGGAGCGGTTGCGCTGCGAGTACACCAGGTTGACCGGGGCCTCGAAGCCCGGGACCAGACGGTGGTAGGAGTTCACCGTCGGGTTGGTGAAGGCCAGCAGCGACGGGGCGTGCTTGAGGATGCCGCCGATGTAGTAGCGGGCCATGTCCGACAGGCCCGCGTAGCCGGCCTCGTCGTAGAACAGCGGGGAACCGCCGGTCCACAGCGACTGGTGGACGTGCATGCCCGAGCCGTTGTCGCCGAAGATCGGCTTCGGCATGAAGGTCGCGGTCTTGCCGTTGCGCCAGGCGACGTTCTTCACGATGTACTTGAAGAGCTGGAGGTCGTCGGCCGCGGCGAGCAGCGTGTTGAACTTGTAGTTGATCTCGGCCTGGCCGGCGGTGCCCACCTCGTGGTGCTGGCGCTCGACCTGGAGGCCGGACGCGGCCAGCTCCAGGGAGATCTCCGCACGCAGGTCGGCGAAGTGGTCGACCGGCGGGGTCGGGAAGTAGCCGCCCTTGTAGCGGACCTTGTAACCGCGGTTGTTCTCGAGCGCACCGGTGTTCCAGGCGCCGGCCTCGGAGTCGATGTGGTAGAAGGACTCGTTCGCGGACGTCTGGAAGCGCACGCTGTCGAAGACGTAGAACTCGGCCTCGGGGCCGAAGTACGCGGTGTCGGCGATACCGGTCGACGCCAGGTACGCCTCGGCCTTCTTCGCCACGTTGCGCGGGTCACGGGAGTACTGCTCGCCCGTGATCGGGTCGTGGATGAAGAAGTTGATGTTCAGCGTCTTGTCGCGGCGGAAGGGGTCCACACGCGAGGTCGACAGGTCGGCGCGCAGCGCCATGTCGGACTCGTGGATGGCCTGGAAGCCGCGGATCGAAGAGCCGTCGAAGGCCAGCTCCTCGTCCGGGTCGAACGCCTCGACCGGCAGCGTGAAGTGCTGCATGACGCCCGGCAGGTCGCAGAAGCGGACGTCGACGAACTTGACGTCCTCGTCCGCGATGAACTTCTTGGCCTCGTCGGCGTTCTGGAACATCCAGCTCCTCCTACTCCCGGCCGTCGAGCCGGGGTGGTAGTTCGTTCGTGCGGCCAGTGCGGTGGCACACGCTGTCATCGACCCTAGGGACGGGTGATTTCTCGGGCGTGACCCGTTTGTTTCGCACAAGTTAACCGGAGCCTGCCCGGTGTACCCCACCTGTCCGTATCGCGAAACGGGCGCAGTACCGTGGTCGGGTGGACAACAGGGATGCAATCGGCTCGTGGCTCTCGGGCCCCCGCGCAGCCGCTGAGGAAGCCGGTGTCGACTTCGGATACAGGGGTGAGCAGCTCGGTCTGCCGGAGAACGGGCCGGGCTCGATCGCCCGCCCCGGCCGGCGGCTCGGTGCGCTGGCCGTGGACTGGGGTTTCGGCGTCTTGATCGCATACAGCTTGATCACGGACGGCTACCGCCCGGCGACAAGCAACTGGGCCCTGCTCGTCTTCTTCGTGCTGAGCGTCCTGACGGTCGGCACGGTCGGCTCCACCCCGGGCAAGCGTCTGTTCGGCCTGCGTGTGGTGTCCGTCGAGACCGGCGCGGTCAGCCCCCTGCGCGCCGTGGCGCGCACGATCCTGCTCTGCCTGGCCGTCCCGGCCCTGATCTGGGACCGCGACGGCCGTGGCCTGCACGACCGCCTGGCCCGCACCGTGGAGGTCCGGATCTGAGTCTCCGGTGCGGCCGGCGGGTTCCGGTACGACGAAGGGGGCGCCCGGAGTGATCCGGGCGCCCCCTTCGTGACGTGGGAAAGGTGACTCAGCGGGCCTTGCCGCCGCCCTTCGGCAGGCGCATGCCCTTCGGCATCGGACCCTTCGGCAGCGGCATGTTGCTCATCAGGTCGCCCATGGCGCGCAGCCGGTCGTTGGTGGCGGTCACCTGCGGGCCGGCCAGGACCCGGGGGTACTTCAGCAGGGTGGTGCGCAGCTTCTTCAGCTCGACCTGGCCCTCGCCCGTACCGACGATCACATCGTGCACCGGCACGTCCGCGACGATCCGGTTCATCTTCTTCTTCTCGGCGGCCAGCAGGCTCTTCACCCGGTTCGGGTTGCCCTCGGCGACCAGGACGATGCCGGCCTTGCCGACGGCCCGGTGCACCACGTCCTGGCTGCGGTTCATCGCCACCGCGGGGGTCGTCGTCCAGCCCCGGCCGATGTTGTCGAGGACGGCCGCGGCGGCGCCCGGCTGGCCCTCCATCTGACCGAAGGCGGCCCGCTCGGCCCGGCGTCCGAACACGATCGCCGTCGCGAGGAAGGCGAGCAGGAAGCCCAGGATTCCCAGGTAGACCGGGTGGCCGATCAGGAATCCGATCGCGAGAAAGACGCCGAAGGTGATGAGGAAGACACCCGCAAGGACGAAACCGATCGTCTTGTCGGCCTTGTGGGTCATCTTGAACGTCAGGGCGATCTGCTTCAGTCGCCCGGGGTTAGCGGCGTCCGCCGCGCTGTCACTTCTCGCCATGCCCCGAAGTCTACGTGGCCTCGGAAGCGCCTACGACGGCAGGAGGGGAGGTGTGGGGAGGTGTGGGGAGGGGGTGGGTCAGGGGCGGACGGTGGTGACCGCTTCGAGGACGCGCTGCGCCTCGACCCGGTCCTTGGCGCGACGACGGTCCTCCAGCACGGAGGTCCAGGCGTTGCGACGGGCGGTGCGCTGGCCGCTGCTCATGAGCAGCGACTCGACGGCGCGCAGTGCGGTGCTGAAGGTCGGGATCGCGGTGGCGCGAACGGGCGCGGCCTGCATGGTGGGTGTCCCCCTCGGACGGCTTCGGGTACGGGGCTGTCTGGTGCACCTGATGTGATACCAGCGTCACTGATTGGTGTTACCAGGGCGTGACCGACCGGTCAAACACGAATGAAGCCTTGCTACGCAGGGCCGAAACGCTGACGCGACCCCGGCGTACGCCCTCATCTGCGAGGACGGCCGGGGCCGCGTCATATCGGTCACTACTGGTCGGTAGTATCTTGTGCGCGAATTCACACAGTCGGCCTGCGACCGTACGGCGCAAGAGAGCTGACGTCGCGTCAGACGGCTTGGGAGGCGATGAACGCGCCGCGCTTCTCGACGGCCATCCGGTACAGCCGCCCGGCACGGTAGGAGGACCGTACCAGCGGGCCCGACATCACGCCGGAGAAGCCGATCTGCTCGGCCTCCTCCTTCAGCTCCACGAACTCGTGCGGCTTGACCCAGCGCTCCACCGGGTGGTGGCGCACGGAGGGCCGCAGGTACTGCGTGATGGTGACCAGCTCGCAGCCGGCGTCGTGCAGCTGCCGAAGCGCCTCGCCGACCTCCTCGCGGGTCTCGCCCATTCCGAGGATCAGGTTCGACTTGGTGACGAGCCCGTGGTCGCGGGCCGCCGTGATGACGTTCAGCGAACGCTCGTAACGGAAGCCGGGGCGGATCCGCTTGAAGATCCGCGGGACCGTCTCGACGTTGTGCGCGAAGACCTCGGGGCGCGAGGAGAAGACCTCGGCCAGCTGCTCCGGCACGGCGTTGAAGTCGGGGGCGAGCAGCTCCACCTTCGTGCGACCGGACTCGCGCCCGGCGGTCTGCGCGTGGATCTGCCGGACCGTCTCGGCGTACAGCCAGGCCCCGCCGTCCTCCAGGTCGTCGCGGGCGACGCCGGTGATGGTGGCGTAGTTCAGGTCCATCGTGACGACGGACTCACCGACGCGCCGCGGCTCGTCACGGTCCAGCGCCTCGGGCTTGCCGGTGTCGATCTGGCAGAAGTCGCAGCGCCGGGTGCACTGGTCGCCGCCGATCAGGAAGGTGGCCTCACGGTCTTCCCAGCATTCGTAGATGTTGGGACAGCCGGCTTCCTGGCACACGGTGTGCAGGCCCTCGCTCTTCACGAGGTTCTGCATCTTGGTGTACTCGGGACCCATTTTCGCCCGGGTCTTGATCCACTCGGGCTTGCGCTCGATGGGGGTCTGGCTGTTGCGGACCTCCAGGCGCAGCATCTTGCGTCCGTCGGGTGCGACTGCGGACACGTCGGCTCCCTGCCTGTCTGCGTAGACTTTCGATTCTTCGGCGTACACCAGGGTACGCCCGTGTTTACCGGGTCCTGCTGTGAGGCCAACCTCAGGGACGAGGGGCCCATTCCCGGTCAGGCGGTCGCCTTCTCGATCTCCCGCGGCTTCGGTTCCGCGGTCTCGAGCACGTCCTTCAGGTGTCGCTCCACGACCGGCAGCACCTCGTCGATCGTGACGTCCCGGCCCAGCTCGTTCGCCAGCGAGGCGACCCCCGCGTCCCGGATCCCGCACGGGATGATCCGGTCGAACCACTTGTTGTCCGGGTTCACGTTGAGCGCGAAGCCGTGCATCGTGACGCCCTTGGCGACCCGGATCCCGATCGCCGCGATCTTGCGGTCCTCGCGCCGCTGGCCCGCGTTCGACGGGGCGTACTCCGGGCCGTTCAGCCGCGGATCGAACTCCTCGTCGGTGAGCCGGGGGTCGAAGTCCAGCGACAGCCCGCCGAGCGAGGGGCGCCGCTCCACCGGGTCGCCGAGCACCCACACCCCGCTGCGGCCCTCGACCCGGGAGGTCTCGAGGCCGAACTCCGCGCACACCCGGATCAGTGCCTCCTCCAGGCGCCGCACATGGGCGACGACGTCGACCGGCCGCGGCAGCTTCAGGATCGGGTAGCCCACCAGCTGTCCCGGCCCGTGCCAGGTGATCTTGCCGCCGCGGTCCACGTCCACGACCGGGGTGCCGTCCAGGGGGCGCTCGTCATCGGCGGTGCGCCGGCCCGCGGTGTACACCGGCGGGTGCTCCAGGAGCAGCACGGTGTCCGGAACCTCGTCGGTGAACCGCGCCGCGTGCACGCGGCGTTGCTCGTCCCACGCCTCCTGGTACACGACGGCGTCCCCGCCGAACCCCATCCGGACGAACCGCAGCTCGCTCACGGCAAGCGCCTCCCTGGAAAGTCGTCAGGCACGTAACGCGCCCAAGCCACTGTACGTCCGCGCGTTCCGCGTCAGCCTCGGGGGCAATCCTCACACGATCGGATGAATGAAGGTCGATATGTGCGACCGGCTGTTTACGCTCCGCTACATTCGCGCCGTTCACGAGGCCAAAAGGGCTGCTCACCGCAGCAGGGCACTTCATCCGGGCACGTCAAAGGCCCGGCAGGCAGGAGACCGCACCGCAGATGACGGAACGACCCGCGCAGCGCACTCCCAACCGCCAGCTCGCCGCGCTCATCGCAGAAGCGGGCTTCTCCAACGCGGGACTGGCCCGTCGCGTCGATCAGCTCGGCCTCGAACACGGGCTGGATCTCAGATACGACAAGACGTCCGTCACCCGGTGGCTGCGTGGGCAGCAGCCCCGGGGCACCACTCCCGCGCTCATCGCCGAGGTCTTCACCCGGCGCCTGGGCCGTCGGCTCACCGCCCAGGACCTCGGCCTGGACGCCTGCGCCCCCGTCTACGCGGGTCTGGAGTTCGCCGGTACCCCCGAGGAGGCCATCGACATCGTCGGCGGGCTCTGGCGCAAGGACTCCGGCAGCCATGCCGAGCTCCGCAAGATCGCCTTCACCCCGGCGGGGCTCGTCGTGCCGAGCCGTGACTGGCTGATCGGGCGGGCCGACGAGAAGGTCGCCCGCAGCGAGCCGTCCGCCCGGGTGCCCGTCCAGAGCCGTTCGGGGCCCCGGCCCGCCGCATCCCGGCAGCCCGCGTCCGCGCCGCCCGTGACGGCGCCGGCCCAGGTGCTGCCGGGTCCGGCGGCCGTCCCCCGGCAGCGCGGCCAGGGCAGTGAGCGGGGCGTCGCCCAGCGGGTCACCGGCGGCGACATCTCCGCGCTCCGCTCGGTCGGCGAGCTCTTCCGCACCCTCGACGACCGGTACGGCGGCGGGCACGCCCGCCAGGCCCTGGTGCGCTACCTGGAGCACGAGTGCGAGCCGATGCTGCGCGGAGCCTACGGCGAGCAGACCGGCCGCCGTCTGTTCGGCGCGGCCGCCGACCTGACCCGCCTCGCGGGCTGGACCTCCTTCGACATCGCCGCGCACGGCCTGGCCCAGCGCTACTTCGTCCAGGCCCTGCGCCTCTCACAGGCGGCCGGGGACCGGGCGTACGGCTCCTTCGTCCTCGTCACGATGAGCCGCCAGGCCGTCTATCTCGGCCACGGGCGCGAGGCCGTGCAGCTCGCGCGGGTGGCCCAGCAGGGGGTCGGCACGGGCGCCCCGGCCGTCGTGCAGGCGCTGCTGCACTCGGCGGAGGCGCGCGGGCACGGCGTGCTCGGCGAGGTGCGTGCCTCGACCGCCGCCCTCGTGCGCGCCGAACGCGCGCTGGAGGCGGCCAAGTCCGGCGACGAGGTGCCGCACTGGGCGCGCTTCTTCGACGAGGCGCAGCTCGCCGACGAGTTCGGGCACTGCCACCGCGACCTCCAGCAGTTCCGGGCGGCCGCCCAGCACGCCGAACGCTCCCTCCAGCTGCGGCCCGCCGCGCACGCCCGCAGCCGGCTGTTCTGCCGGGTCGTCCTCGCCTCCGCCCGGCTCGGCCTCGGCGAACTCGACCAGGCCTGCCAGCTGGCCGCGGAGGCGGCCGGGCAGGCGGCGGAGATGCGGTCCGTGCGTGCGCTGGAGTACGTCCGGGACTTCGAGCGCCGACTGGAGCCGTACAAGGACGCGGCGCCGGCCCGCACCTACCGCGACAAGGTCGCGGCCCTGGCCTGACCCCACCACCCCTGGGGTTTCCGGCCCCGGGACCCCCTGTCGGCCCTGAAGGTGCCTCGTCCTCGATCGCCGGACGGGCAGACAGGGGCTGACCCGGCCCTTCACCGACCGAGACGGGTGGTGCGTGGGCACAGGCCGGGGGTCTGGGGGCTCGAGCCCCCAGACCCGGGGCCGGTCACGCGGCTGCCTGCTCCTCGCGGGCCGTCGGGCGCGGGTCGGCCAGGTGCAGTGGACCGGCGGCGCCCAGATCGGAGACGATCGCCGACGCGGCCCGGTGCGCCGAGTGCAGCGCGCCCTGCACGGTGCTGGTGTCCCGATGGTCGCCGCACACGTACAGGCCCGCCAGCAACCGCACGGCCCGCCGCAGATCGTGCGGCGCCCGCATCGCCGGCACGGCCTCGGCGGTGTGGTGCACGGCCAGCGTCTCCCAGCGCGCGGTCGAGGTGCCGTACAGCCGGGACAGATGCATGCGTACGGCGGTGTCGACGCCCGGCGGCGGTGTGCCGAGGACCGTGGACGAGATCAGCGCACGTCCCGCGGGCGCGCGGCCGGGGTCGACCCGGCTGACCACGGCCGTGTGTGCGACCGGCCCGCCCCGGTCGGCGTCGAGGAGCAGCGACGCGCCGGTCCCGGGCGGGTCGTCGGTCGTGTGGTGGACGACCGTCACCGGATGGAAGTCGGGCACCCGCAGCCCGGGCAGCAGCTCCGCCGCGGTGCGCGCGTCGGTGGCCACCAGCACGGCGCGGCACCGGAACTCGCCGTGCTCGGCGGTGGTCACCGAGGTCGTGGAGACCGAGGTGACCCGCACCCCGGTGTGCACGGTGCCCGGCCGCAGCGTCCGCGCGAGCAGCTCGGGCAGCACCTCGGCCCCGCCCTCCGGCAGCGACAGCCGGCCGGCCGCGAAGGCCCGCAGCGCGAGGTCCGCGCACCGGCTGGAGGTGGTGAGGCCGGGGTCGCAGAGCAGCGCGGCGAGCAGTGGACGCAGGAAGCCGTCGATCGTGCGGGCGGGCAGACCACGAGCCGCGAGGGCCTGGGCGGCCGGCGACTCCGGGCGGCGCATCAGCCGTTCGGCGGGGGTGACCGCGAGCCGGGTGAGCGCGGCGCCCAGCCGGGCCTGGTCCACGGCGGTGCCCAGTGGCGCCCCCGCCCGGACCCTGGGTGGCGGCGCCGGCCGCACCCACGCGGCCGGGGAGCCGCCGGCGCGCGGTCTGGGCGTCCCGCCCGGCCGGGGAACGCTCGCCAAGGCGCGTACGGCGTGCAGTGCGCCCCTTGCGCTCCCGGCGCCCGCCTGCGCGCCCGCGCGGTGATGGCGCCCGTCGCTGTGCAGCAGGACCCCCGGCGCGAACGGACGCAGGACGAGCGCGTCCAGCCCCGGTGTCAGGCCCAGTTCCGGATACGCCGTGGACAGCAGCTGCCCGATGCGGTCGAGCCGGAACCCGTCGACCTTCTCCGTCGACATGCGGCCGCCCACGTAAGGGGCGGCCTCCAGGACTACGGTCGTTACTCCTGCGCTGGCCAGCCGGTGCGCGGCGGAGAGTCCGGCGACGCCGGCTCCCACCACGACGACGTCTGCCTGGTACGCGGGCTCAAGCACGTGCCCCTCCTCGAGGTTGCGCGGCCGGTGGAGACGTCATGCCCCCAACAGCCGTCCCGGATACCCGAGTTCGGGTCGAGGTTAGGGCCGTGATCGGTCATGGACAGTCGCGCATGGACAGGGCACGGTCGCACGGCGGTCGCATACGGTCACGTGAAGGATCACGCTGCCCGGATGGCGTCCTCGATCCCGGGGAACGCGAAGGTGAACCCGGACTCCAGCAGTCGCTTCGGCACCACCCGTGCGCTGCCCAGCACGTCCCCGGCCATCTCGCCCAGCACCGAGCGCAGCACCGGCGCCGGCACCGCGAACAGCGTCGGCCGGTGCAGCACCCGCCCCATCGCCTCGGTGATCTCCCGGTTCGTCAGCGGCTCGGGCGCGGTCAGGTTGAACGGTCCCGACAGGTCGTCCCGGTCTAGCAGATGCCGGATCGCCGCCACCTCGTCGTGCAGCGCGATGTACGACCAGTACTGCCGGCCGTCGCCCATCCGCCCCCCGAGCCCCGCCGTGAAGAGGGGGAACAGCTTGCCCCAGGCCCCGCCGCCGCGCGCCACGACCAGCCCGGTCCGGGTGAAGACGGTACGGACGCCCGCCTCCTGGGCGGGGCCCGCGGCCGCCTCCCACTCCACGCACAGCTCCGGCAGGAAGCCGCTCCCGGCGGGCGAGCCCTCGTCCACGACGCGCTCGCCGGTCTCGCCGTACAGACCCATCGCGCTGCCGTTCACGAACACCCGCGGCGGTTCGTCGAGCGAGGCGACGGCCTTCGCCAGCGCCGTCGTGCCGTGCACGCGGCTGTCGTGGATCCGCTTCTTGTACTCCTCGCTCCAGCGCCGGTCGCCGACCCCCGCCCCGGCCAGGTTGACCACGGCGTCGCACCCGGCGAGCCCGGCCGTGTCCACCTGCCCCTGTTCGGGGTCCCAGCGCACCTCGTCGGCGCCCCGGGGCGCATGGCGCACGAGGCGCACCACCCGATGCCCGTCCGCGGTCAGGGACCGCACCAGGGCGCTGCCGATCAGGCCGGAGGCGCCGGCCACCGCGATTCGCTCACGTTCCATGCGGCCATCCTGCCCGGTGACCCGATAAAACCCCGGTCTGGACGCCGTCCTGCCGCCATAGGGTGACGGCCATGCCCGAACCTTGCGCACCCCGCATCCGCACCGCACGATCGGCCGACGCCGAAGCGCTGGCCCTCGTAGACCGTCTGACCTGGTCCCCGCTGCACGCGGTCATGCCCGAGCCGGAGCCGCCGTACGCCCCCTTCTTCGACGAGCGCCACGTCCCCGAGGACTATCTGGTCGCCGAACTGGACGACCGTGTCATCGGCTACGTCCGCCTCGTCCCGCCCACCTCGCTCGCCTGCAACGCGCATGTGCGGCAGATACAGGGCCTCGCCGTCCTCGACGAGGGACGCGGCCGGGGCGTCGGACGGGCGCTGATCCGCGCCGCCTTCGATGAGGCCCGCCGACAGGGCGCCCGCCGGATCACCCTGCGCGTCCTCGGCCACAACACCCCGGCCCGGGGGCTCTACGCGTCCGAGGGGTTCGTCGTGGAGGGCGTCCTGCCGGAGGAGTTCCTGCTGGCCGGGGAGTACGTGGACGACGTGTTCATGGGGCGCGCGCTGTAGAGGGCCGCGCCGGAGCGACGCGGGGGGGCTCAGGAGGTCGCCAGCTTTCCGGTGTCCACCGCCTGCGTCGCCTTCGCCGCCCGCTCGGCGTCGCCCGCCACCTCGGCCGCCGTGAGCACGTACCCCGTCTCGTCGTCGGAGGTGGAACGGGCGAAGACGACGCCGTAGACCCGGCCCGCGGTGGTCAGCAGCGGGCCACCGGAGTTGCCGGGGCGGACGGTGGAGCGGATCGAGTAGATCTCCCGGGTGACGATCTCGTCGTTGTAGATGTTCCGGCCGGTGGCCTTCACCCGGTTCGCGACCGTCGCCGCCTGGAGGTTCAGGTCGCCGTCCTGCGGATAGCCGGCGACGACCGCCGAGTCCCCGCGCGAGGCGTCGTCGTCGAAGCTCAGGACCGGCGCCCTCAGGTCCGGCACGTAGAGCACGGCCACGTCCTTGTCCGGGTCGAAGAGCACCACGCGCGCGTCGTACGAGCGGCCCACGCCGCCGATCCGCACGGTCGGGTCGTCGATGCCCGCCACCACGTGCGCGTTGGTCATCACGTGCTCGCTCGCGTACACGAAGCCGCTGCCCTCGCGGCCCTGGTCGCCCGAGACGCCCTCGATCTTCACCGTGCTCCGCTTGGCCGCCTCGGTCGCGCTCGGCGTGACGCTGTCGCCGGTGGGCTTGGCGACCTCGGCCGTCGACTCGTTCTCGAACGGGTTGAAGACCTGCGGGAAGCCCGCCTGGGTCAGCGCCGAGGTGGCCCGCGAGAACCAGGTGGGCGTGGTGTCCGGCATGGCGTCCTGCACGGCTCCCAGCAGCCGGGAGTCCCGTATGGACGACGTGACCACGGGGGACGAGGACGCGCCCAGCACGCTCGCCGCCACCCAGGCCACGATGAGCACCGCCACCGCGTTCGCCGCCGCCCCGCCGACCCCGTCGGCCACTCTGAGCGGCCCGCGGTCCAGCTCCCGGCGCAGCCGCAGCGCCAGCCGCCCCGCCAGCTCGTGCCCGGCCACCGCGGGGAGGAGCACCGTGACCACCGCCGTCACCGTCGCCGCCGTGGTCCCCGGTGTCACCAGGTCCATCAGCCACGGCAGGACCCACACGCCGATCACCGCGCCGCCCACGAACCCGGCGAGCGAGACGCAGCCGGCCACCAGTCCACGCCGGTAGCCGGAGCCGGCGTAGGCCAGGATCACCAGCACCAGCAGGATGTCGAGCAGGTCCACACGGCCGCCTTTCTCTTGTAACCCCTGGTCGGTGAGTACGTGCGGGAAGGGCCCAGTGATCAGCTACCCGTCGATCACCCGCGCGTGACCCACCGAACCGGCCACGCGTGCGTGCTACCCCGGAAAACGTCGTGGACCGGGACGATGGTTCCACCAGGTGGCACAGCACACATCGCGGACGGACCGGAACCGGTCGACAGTGTGTTCATGTGTGCCTTCCGACCGGCCGCCCGCGGCGCGCGGGGAACGCGAGGACGACGCCCGGCGCGAATACCGGGCCCGCTCCTCGTGCTCCTGGGCTGCCTGCCCGGACTCGCCGCCATGGCCGCCCTGGGGCTGTGCGCGGGTGGCGTGGACGACGCCGCCACGGCCGCCACGGCCCCCCGCTCGCCCGCCGCCCGGCCCGCCGCCGTCCATCCGGCGGTCCGCCCGCGCGTCGTGCCCCGCGCCGCCTGGCTGGACGACCTCGCCCGGCACGCGCAGCCGCCCCCGCGCTACGACGACAAGGTCGTCGCCGTCTTCGTGCACCACACCGACTCGCCCAACGGCTACGACTGCGCCGACGCGCCGCGGATCATCCGCTACCTGTACGCGGGCCAGATCGGCGCCCGGGACTGGGACGACATCGGCTACAACTTCCTCGTCGACCGCTGCGGCACGATCTACGAGGGCCGCGCGGGCGGCGTCGACCGGCCCGTCACCGGAGCCCACACCCAGGGCTTCAACCACCGTACGGCCGGCATCGCCGCGCTCGGCACGTTCACCGCCGGGGTGCCGGTGCCGCAGGCGATGGTCGACGCGATCGCCGCCCTGGCGGCCTGGAAGCTCGGACTGTCCGACATCGACCCGCGCGCGGACGTCCGGCTCACCTCCAGCAACAGCCGCAGCCGGTACGCCGCGGGCACCACCACCACCCTCCCGGCGCTGGCCGGCCACAAGGACGGCTACATGACCAGCTGCCCCGGCGCCGCCCTCACCGCGCGTCTGCCGGAGATCCGTGAAACGGCGGCCCGGCTCCAGGGCAGAACGTCGGCCCAGGCCGCCGGGAGTCTCACAGGAACGCCTTAGGCGGCGTTCAGGGTTCTCCCATTCCCGCGTCCTACGGTCGTCTACGACACAGACCGACTGGAGGCGGGGATCATGAACAGCAGTCGTAACCGGTCCGCGGGGAACACGGGACACTCGGAGACCACGGGAGACCCGAGGAGCACGGGAGACCCGAGGACCACGGGAAACTCCGCGACCACGGGAAACTCCGCGAACGCGGGAAACCCGGCGTACGCGGAAAGTGCGGGAGGGACGGGCGGCGCCGGCGCCACGGAGCGCGGCCCGGCCTGGTCCAAGGCCGCCCGCGGCCCCTGGACCGTGCTCTGCGCCGTCGCCGCGGTCGTCCTGGGCCCGGCCGCGACCACCGCCTCCGCCCTGGAGCAGGCCAACAAGGCGCCGATGCACCACGCGGTGCGGGTCGATCAGTCGCAGGCGTACATCCCGACGGACAGCACCCGCCGCAAGCTCGCGGTGTGAGCGCCGGCGCGGGTCACCGCACTCACTCCTTCACTCCTTGAATCGCTGCCACAGCCGGGGATACCGCTCGGCCAGCGCCCCCTCGTTCTCGAAGGCGACCGGAGTGCCCTCGGGTTCGGCGGGCGCGGGCGGAATGCCCAGGTCCGGCGCGACGGTCCCGGTGAGCTGCTCGTAGGCCTCGTCGGCCGCGTAGCCGAGTTCCTCGGCGTCCCCGTCGATCTCCTCGTCGAAGTCGTCCAGCAGATCGGCGAGCGAGTCCGGGTCGCCGTGCAGGGCGCCCTCGAAGACCTCGCGGCCCTGTCCGATCAGCCAGCACCGGAAGAAGTCGAATGCGTCGTCGCTGGCCCCGTCCAGCAGCAGCCAGGCAGCGCCCCACAGGTCCCAGCGGTAGGCGCGGTTGTAGCGGGACTCGAAGTGCCGGGCGAAGTCGAGCACGGAATCCGGGTCCAGCCGGAGCAGCCGCTCCACGAGCTGGTCGGCCTGCTCCTCGGGATCGCCCTCGGCGGCCTCGCGGGAGGCGTCCACCAGCTCCCAGAACTCCGTCTCGTCCATCACGCGTCCAGCATCGTGCCTCGCAGTGCGCCACGCACCCGGAGTGCCGGGGATTCCGGCGGGATCCTCACCCTCCCCGACGCCCGTAGAGCTCGGTCAGCCGTATCGCGTCCGCGGTGAACCGCTCCCGCAGTGTGGCCGGCGAGAGCACCTCGGCCTCCGGTCCCAGCGCCGCGAGCTGCGTGTGCGCCACCTCCTCCGACTCGACCCGCAGGGTGACCGTCACCCAGCCCGTCGCGTCCGGCTCCGGGACACCCGCCAGCGCGTCCCGGGCGGCCACCGGATCGACGGCGTACGGAAGGTTGCGCACACCCGTCGCGGAGAGCCGCAGGACCACCTCGGCCCGCAGGATCGACCGCGCGAACCGCTCTGCCTGCTCGCCCCAGAACCCGGGCAGATCGAAGCCCTCGTCTCTGCTGAAACGATCCTCCATGATCTCGACACCGACGAACCGGTCGATCCGGTAGGTCCGGAACGCTCCCGCTCCCGTCGCCGCCCCGGTCGTCCCGGTCCCCGTCCCCGTCGCCCGCGCCCCGCAGACCCGGGCGCACAGGTACCAGACCCCTGCCTTGAGCACGAGCCCGTACGGCTCCAGCTCCCGCACCACCTCGCTCTCCCCGCGCCGGTAGCGGGCACTCACACACCGGTCGTCCCACACCGCGTCCGCGACCACCGGCAGCAGGGCCGGCGCCGCGGGCTCCCGGAACCACGCGGGCGCGTCCAGATGGAACCGCTGCGCCGCCGTACGCGGTGCGTCCCGCAGGGAGGGCAGCAGAGCCGCCGACACCTTCAGCCGCGCGGCCGACGCGATGTCCTCGAGACCCATCTCCCGCAGCGCCCCCGGCACCCCGCTCAGGAACAGCGCCTCGGCCTCACCTCGCCCCAGCCCCGTCAGCCGCGTCCGGTAGCCCCCGACGAGCCGGTAGCCCCCCGCCCGCCCGCGCTCCGCGTACACCGGCACGCCCGCCTCGGACAGCGCCTGCGCGTCCCGTGTGACGGTCCGCTCCGACACCTCCAGTTCGCGGGCGAGCTCGGACGCGGTCATGGTGGGCCGGGACTGGAGGAGGAGCACCATCTTGATGAGGCGGGCAGCACGCATGGGGACATGATGCGGGGCGCTTCGCCGGCGGGGCGGCCCGGGTGCGGAAAATTCGGCTCGTGGGGCGGCGCCGGCCCACGGACGCGCCCGCCGACCGACGCGGGAACCGTGCGGCCGGCCGCACCAGCCGTGCCGCCTGTTGCGGCCGGCCACAAAAGCCGTGCCGCCTGTGCCTGAGGCCTTGCCTGCCTGCGGCCTACAAGCCGTGCGGCCTGCGGCCTACAAGCCGTGCGGCCTGCGGCCTGCGGCCTGCGGCCTACAAGCCGTGCGGCCTGCGGCCTGCGGCCTACAAGCCGTGCGGCCTGCGGCCTGCGGCCTACAAGCCGTGCGGCCTGCGGCCTGCGGCCTACAAGCCGTGCGGCC